>JAHCKI010000058.1 GCA_026125865.1 Rhodospirillales bacterium | reverse complement strand
CGGACCGCAGCCGCCGTCGTGTGGAAGCCGAGCGCCGCTGGTTGGAGCTTGGCCGCATCCGCGGACTTCCCGTTCACCTTTTTCGGCTCGCCGGTATCTATGGACGCGGGAGAAATACCCTTGACCAGGTTCGCGCCGGGCGGGCCCGTCGTATCGACCTGCCGAACCTCTTTTCGCGCATCCATGTGGACGATGTCGCCAATGTTCTCATGGCCTCCATGGCGCGCCCCTATCCCGGCGCCATCTACAACGTGTGCGACGACGTGCCCGCCAAACCGGCCGACGTCACGGCGTTCGCCTGTGATCTGCTCGGCGTCACCCGACCACCGCTGCGTCCCTTCGACGAGGCGGCAAAAACCATGTCGCAAATGGCTTTAAGTTTTTGGCGGGATAACCGTCAGGTCAGCAACGCTCGCATCAAGCGAGAGCTGGGGGTCGAATTGGCTTGGCCCGACTTCCGCGCGGGGTTGCGCGGTATCCTGGACGCGGAGCGCCAAAACAGCGCCGCCGTGAGTGACTGGAAATCCCATTGAGAATGGGTAATCATTGGTCGAGGTTCCGACTGCGAACTATATTTTAGCGAGCAAACAACGGAGTGAGCAAAACCATCAAACCTCTGAAGTTTCTGATTTGCATCGGGCTGTTGCTCTCGGGCTTGGCCTTGGCGCGAGCCGAGCCGGCCAACGTGGCGGTTTTGCTTGACGTGAAAGGCCCCATCGGCCCGGCGACAAGCGATTACGTGGTTCGCGGGTTGAACGAGGCCGCCGAACGGAACGCCGTCGTCGCCATCATCCGCATGGATACGCCGGGTGGGCTCGACACATCCATGCGCGAGATCATTCAAGGTATTCTGTCGTCCGCCGTTCCCGTCGTGACGTATGTGGCGCCTAGCGGCGCACGGGCCGCCAGCGCCGGCACCTACATCAGTTACGCCAGTCATGTGGCCGCCATGGCGCCGGGAACGAACCTGGGTGCGGCGACGCCGATTCAGATCGGCGGGCCGTCGTTTCCGTCGCCGAGCCCGGGTCCTGACCCTGGGGAAAGCGACAACGAAAAAGGCGCCGGCTCCGGAAAAGACAGCGACAAAGGCGGCGACAAGGCCGAAGCGAAACGGTCGTCCCATCCGGGCCTGTCCGACAAAGCGATCAGCGACGCCGTCGCCTATATCCGAAGTCTCGCGCAACTGCGCGGCCGCAATAGCGAATGGGCCGAAAAGGCCGTGCGCGAGGCCGCGAGCCTCGCCGCCCTCGATGCCCTGGAAGCGAATGTCGTCGATATGGTGGCGGACGATTTGAATGCCCTTCTCGCCCAGCTCGAGGGACGCGAGGTGACGGTGCAGGGGCAGAGCCGCCAAATCCGGACCGCAGGCATTGATATCGTCGTCCGTGGGCCCGACTGGCGAACCGAGGTTCTCGCCGTCATCACCAATCCGAACGTGGCCTACGTCCTCATGCTCATTGGAATTTACGGGCTTCTGTTCGAATTCTACAGCCCCGGTCTGGTCGGTCCTGGGGTGATCGGCGCCATCTGTCTCCTGCTTGCGTTCTATGCGTTCCATGTGCTGCCGGTGAACTACACCGGTTTCGCCATGCTGCTCCTCGGCGTGGGCCTGGTCGTGGCGGAGACCGTGACACCCAGCTTCGGTGTTCTTGGCCTCGGCGGCATCGCCTCTTTCGTGATCGGGTCGATCATGCTGATGGACACCGATGTGCCCGGGTTCATGGTCGCCCGGGAATTGGTGGCATCGATAGCGCTGGTTGCGGCGCTTCTCTTGCTGGCCCTGCTCACGGTGCTGATGCGCTCACGGCGACGGCAGGTGGTATCCGGGATCGAGGAGATGATCGACAGCACCGGTGCCGTGCTTGAATGGGCCAATGGGACGGGCCGCGTTCGCATTCACGGCGAGGTGTGGCAGGCCAGAAGCGAACAATCGCCGGCAACCGGAACCAAGGTACGGGTCGTCGCCCTGGACGGGCTGACCTTGATCGTGACACCTGAATGACTTCAGGCTTCAAGAATTGAGAGGGTCCTACTGACATGCCGTTTTTCAACGAGATCTGGGTCATCGTCCCCGCCGTCTTCCTCCTCTTCGTTCTCGTCATGTCCCTGCGGGTGCTGCGCGAGTACGAACGCGGGGTCGTCTTCATGCTCGGGCGCTTCTGGAAGGTGAAGGGACCGGGCCTCATCATCGTCATTCCGGTCATTCAGCAGATGGTGCGGGTCGACCTGCGCACGCGCGTGCTCGACGTGCCGCAGCAGGACGTCATTTCCCGTGACAACGTCTCCGTCAAGGTCAATGCCGTCGTCTACTTGCGGGTGCTCGACGCGCAAAAAGCGATCATCCAAGTGGAAGATTTTCTCGCGGCGACCAGCCAGCTCGCTCAGACGACGTTGCGTTCCGTCCTGGGTCAGCATGATCTCGACGAAATGTTGGCCGAGCGGGAAAAGCTGAACCGCGACTTGCAGCGCATCCTCGACGAACAGACAGACGCCTGGGGCGTCAAGGTCGCCAACGTGGAACTGAAGCACGTCGACATCAACGAGAGCATGATCCGGGCCATCGCCAAACAGGCGGAAGCCGAGCGCAATCGGCGCGCCAAGGTCATCGATGCCGAGGGCGAACTGCAGGCGGCGCAGCGGTTTCTTGAGGCGGCGCAGATCCTGGGCGGCCAGCCGCAGGCGATGCAATTGCGCTACCTGAATACGCTGCACGCCATCAGCTCGGACCGCAGCTCCACCATCGTATTTCCCTTCCCGATCGACTTGGTCAAGGGCTTCACGGCCTCCGACCCGAAGACCTGAACGACCGCAAGGGCGTTGTTCCGGCAGGCTCTTTTGTCTACAGTACCGCGACAAACGTACGGCGTCCCAATACCAGGATTAAGAAAGTATCATTTCAAAGCACGCTTGAACTTACCCATTGAATATTGTGAACCGGTACGGCGAACGGGGTGAATACGATGCGATTGGCGTTTCTTGGGCTATCCGGATTTGTATTTTTGTTGGGCTGTACCTTTGACAGCGATGCTCTTTGGCCCGCGGAACCGGATCCGAACGTCGAGGCCACTTCCAAGGAAACAGCCATCATCTCGGCGAGACCGCAGGGCGAGCCGGCACGACAAGATGGGGAGCGGCGACCCCTGGTCCAGCCGCTCATGGTCATCGAACCCGACGCCGATCGGGAATCGTACGAAACGTCTCTCTACATGGTCGTCGGTAAAACCCTGGACCGGCAACCCAACGCCGTTTTCGATCTTGTGGCGGTCTCCCCGGCGACCGCCCGATCGCGGAAGTCGACGGCGCCGTCACCATCGCGAAAACGCGCCGAGGCGGTGCGGGACTCGCTGGTCGCCATGGGGCTTCCGCCGACGCGAATCGTGATGGCGGAGGAGGCGCTTCCCGCGCCGGCAGCGAACGAAGTTCGCATCTACACGCGGTATTGAGCCCCGACCAAACGGGCACGGCTGAAAGGACATCCGGGACGGTGAAATCGGAAGGCAAGATCCACACGACGTCATGGCACGAAACCCATCGCGACGCGACGGATCTCGCCCATCGTTTGGAACCGCTGGGACCATGGAAAGGCGTGTTGGCCATCAGTCGCGGCGGTCTGGTCCCCGCGGCGATCATTTGCCGCCTGCTGTCGATCCGCCTGATCGAGACCATCTGCATCGCCAGCTACGAAGGCACCGTGAAGGGACCGCTCACTGTGCTGAAGCCGGTCCCGGCGGTGGTGGAAGACGGGTCGGGGTGGCTGATCATCGACGACTTGGTCGACAGCGGCGCGACCGCCGCGGAGGCGCGCCGTATGGCGCCCCGCGCCCACTATGCCACCCTCTACGCCAAACCCACGGGACGGCCTTTTGTCGATACGTTCATCCGGGAATTCGAGCAGGACGTGTGGATCGACCTGCCCTGGGATCGCGATCCGGCCCTCCTCAACGAGTAATCGCGACGCAGACGCGTCATTGCGGGTCGGCTGCCGATTTTTGCAGGGCGGCGGAACGCAACCGCATACGGCGTTTCGCCTTTATCCGTCGAAGGCGAATAATGTAGGCGAGGGATAGCTTGTAACCGAGGAAACCGCCGCCGATCGCGTACGGCAGGCAGCCTACAAACATCGGCAACCCCTGCTCGGTCCATATCACCTTCGCCCACGCCGCGATACCGTTCAACCACCCCTCCACTTCCAGCGCGGCCTCCCACGCCTCAGCGAAATTGTCATAGCCGGCGGACAGGCTGGGTTGGCCCATGAGGAGCAGTCCCGTGATGTAAAAGACGTAATAGGTGGGCACCAGGGTGGCGACGTTGGTGACCCAGGTCCACGCCAGGGCGACAAGAAGGCTAAACTCCCACTCCGGCCGTTTGCGCGAAACGAGCCAAGTCAGGAGCACCAAATACATTTGTATGCCGATCAGCGGCGTGAAGGCCCAGAACACACCGATCATGACGCCCCGGGCCGTGTAATGGGGCGGATGGACGCTCCGCTTGACCGGGACGACCCATCGCAAATGCACCAGCCGCCTTAAGCGCCTCCAATTGTGAACATGGCCGCCTCACCCGCTTACCAGTCCCTTTTTGTGCTTAATCTCGTTGACTTGTTCCGTCAAATTCACCGCCACGGAAAACAGCCTCTTGGCCCAATGACATTCATGCCCAATGATGTCAAGGATTGGACAGTGGGCGAACGGCAAACAAACCCTTCGGCCATCCACATGTTCGATCGCTTCCGATCATTGGAAATCACCCGCATGCTTCTCCTTCGCGTCTTTCTACCATTCGCCTGTGGATATTTCCTGTCTTATCTCTACCGGGTCGTGAACGCGGTAATCGCGCCCGACCTGATCCGGGACGCAGGTCTCTCAGCGGATGGTCTCGGGATGCTGACCAGCGCCTACTTCCTGACCTTCGCCGCCTTTCAGTTGCCGCTCGGCGTTCTCTTGGACCGATTCGGACCACGACGGACCGAAGCGGTCCTGCTGTTGTTCGCCGCCGCCGGCGCCGTTGCCTTCGCCATGGCGCAGGATCCGACGGGCTTGGTCATCGGTCGCGCCATGATCGGATTCGGTGTTTCCGCCTGCCTGATGGCGGCGTTCAAGGCCTTCGTCATCTGGTTCCCTCAGGATCGCCTGCCCCTCGTCAACGGCTGCCAAATGGCGGCCGGCGGACTGGGAGCCTTGACGGCGACGACGCCGGTCGAACTGGCGCTGACCATTGCCGACTGGCGCGGCGTCTTCTTCGTGCTTGCCGCCCTCACCGTCGCTGTCGCGCTGCTTATCCTTTTTGTGGTGCCTGAGCGTGAAGGCGGTAAATCCAACGAGACACTGCGCCAACAGCTGCTCGGCCTCAAAAGCGTGTTCTCAAGCTCGTTGTTCTGGCGGGCTGCGCCCATGACCATTTTGTCGCAGGCGTCCTTTCTCGCCATCCAGGGCCTGTGGTCGGGACCATGGCTGCGGGATGTGGCCGGCCTGGATCGGGACGGCGTGGCCAACACGCTGTTCTTAGTAGCGCTGGCTATGATCGCCGGTTTCGTCACCATGGGAATGATCGCCGAACGCCTGAGCCGCGCGGGCATACCGCCGCTCTTCGTCAGTGTCGCGGGCATGATCATGTTCGCCGTGGTACAGGTGATCGTGATCATGCAATGGACAGCGGCCGTCGCGCCGGTTTGGATGGCGTTCGGGTTTTTCGGCACCTGCGGCATCATCCCCTACGCCGCTCTGTCCCAGCGATTCCCGCCGCGTCTCGCCGGCCGCCTCAATACCAGCCTCAATCTCCCCGTATTCGTGGTCGCTTTCGCCGCGCAATGGGGCATCGGCACCATCATCGACCTGTGGCCGACGACCGAAACCGGCGGTTATCACCCGGCCGGGTATCAGACCGCCTTCGGTCTCATGCTTGCGTTGCAGGTTTTGGCGGTGATGTGGTTCTTGTTTTTCCGTCGCCAAAATGTGCCTGCAAATTGAAGTCGGCAGTCACCGGCGTTTCCCGCTCGATACCGCGCACGAGAAGCGTTTCCCGGGCGGCATTGGCTACAACCGCCAACCGCGTATGGGAATTGAGGATCGGCGGCAGAACCCAGGAAAAGCCGTCCGGCACCTCGTCCCGGCAGGCCTCCATCAACGCCCGCCGCCCCACCGAGTCCGTACCGCGGCTGTGGGACGCGATGTCGAAATCGAGCCAGTGGTTGCTTATACTGGTGGGCGCCTCATGGACCCGGGCGTGGTGTTCGAGCCGTTCGATGACGCATCCGTCTCCCTCGTCGACACCGCTCAGCGCGAAAAAAACGGGAATGCAGACCGGCGTGCGGATCAGCATCTCCCTGGCCTCGGCATAGGTTCGGCATTCCTCGAACACCCGCCGCAACAGGTGGGACGGCGGCAGGCTCGATCGCCGCCAGAAATGCGTGCGATTGATGGCCCAATCGAACCAGGAACGGCCGCTGTACCGTCGCAAGGGCGGCTGGTTGATGGCCGCGCTGAAGCGGCCCGGCGCCATCGCCGTCAGCACCCCGATAAACCCCGGCCATGTGACGTTCATGAACGAGCCGGCGTTACCGGTCTCCCGCGCCACGACCACATTGGCGCCGATGCCCTGCAAGGGCCAATCCAGCGAGCGCAGCATGCGGCTGCCCGCACCGAACGGATCGGCGCCGACACCGGTTGTACACCCCCACTCGTAGGAGAGATTGAGGAGCACCGCCCCGGGGAGGCGGGTGCGCGCCGCCACCTCCAGAATCTCCCGGTGATAGGGATTGCCGTTACGCGCCAGCCAGCGGGCCGTGGCGCGATCGCCGAGCCGCAGCAGCAAACCGGAATACTGGCGCCGGATCGCCGCCTCCAGCGACGCCATGCGTTCGGGCGCGCGATCGATCAATTCGACCGGGCCGTCCGAGGAAATGTCGAAATAGGGGATTTCGAGTGTCGGTGACGTTTGGTCGGCGCCGTAACCGGGTTCGCGCATGCGTCATCCCATCCGTTGCTGCCCCCCATCCTACCGGCCCTCTCCTTTCTAACACATGAATCCCACAACCGTCATCGCGAGCACCTCCCCCGATGCGCGGTCCTTGAGGTCTGATGAACGGCATGTCTATCAAGAGCGTCGCCGGTTGATGACGGCAAGGAGAATAGCGCCACGCCCCTACCCATAGCGAGGCGCGTGAGCGCCGTTGCGATCCATATGGCGGCGCTCGTCCTTGTGTGTTGCCGGTTTTCCGATTTGGGTCTCAGGCCGGGGTGTCGTCGGTCGTGTAGCCGAAGGCTTGGATGGCGGGGTGAAGGAGGGGGAGGACGGGGTGGAATTGGGAGCGGTAGTTGTGCCAGCGGCCGACGGAGCGGGAATAGATGGGCTGCACCACCTGGTGGTAGCTGGGTGTCGATATGGCGCGGGTCTTGGCGTGATCGGCGTAGGCCAGCACCGCGTCATCCCAGGGCAGACCGAAGAAGTCCAGAATGCGCCGGGTCTCGGCGGCGAAGTCGGCGACCAGGTCCTCGTAGCGCACCGACAGGGTTCGCAACGGCAACAGGTCCGCATAGTGGCGCCACAGGTCCATGACCTGGGCGTAGAAGCGGGCGGTGCTTTCCAGGGTGCCGAACTGGATCATGGCCAGGTTCGGCTTGAACGCCTGCATGAAGCCGCTCAGCACCACATCGCACGGATGGCGCAGGGCGAGCAGGATCGGCGCCTCGGGGAACAGGCGGCGGATCAGGCCGGCGTCGATGGCGTTGAGCGGCATCTTGTCGATGAGCAGGCCGGCGCGCGGGTCGGCGACGTATTTGGCCGCTTCGGTGAAATACACCTCACGTGCGGCGGCGACGTCATCGGCGGTCATGGTGGCGAGGACGGCGGGATAGGCGCCGAAGCGCTCCTCCACATGGCCCCTGACCACGTCGAGCAGGGGCTTTTCCTCGATGGTGGTTATGCCGGGGTGGGCATCCAAGACCTGATCGAGAAGCGTGGTGCCGGAGCGGGGAAAGCCGATGAGAAAGGCCGGCGGCAAGCCATCGTATGGAACCGGCGGTGTCCAGGACCCGAGCCAGTCCGCCGTGAACCGTTGCCGCAGGGTGTCGATGCGGCGCGGGAGTGCGTCACAGTCATAGCGCTTGGCCTGGGGCGTGCCCATGATCAGGCGGTTGCCCTCCGCGAAATGGCCGAAGGCGGCGGCGTGGTCGCCCAGGCGGTCGCAAATTGCGCCCATCTCATAGGCGGCGAAGGCGCGGGAGTCGGCGTCCCGGCGATCGAGACGGAGTTTTTGCAGGCGCTGGCGCCCGGCCTCGGGCCGTCCCAGGCGACGTTCGCATCTGGCGGCGATGACGGCGGCGCGAAGATGATCGGGCGTGTCGGCCAGCACGGATTCCGCTTGCCGCAGTCCGTCTTCCAGCTTGCTGGCCCGCTCCCACAGGGCGGCGAGGGCGGCGCCCACATCCGGATCGCGTGGATTGACATCCCGGGCCTGCCGATAACGAGCCTCGGCGTCGTCGGGTCGGCCCAATTCGCCAAGGGCGTCGCCCAAATCCTTGAGGGCCTTGACGTAGCGCGGTTGCAGAGACACGGCGCGCTGGTAACAGTCGACCGCCTCATCCAGATCGCCGAGGGTTCGCCGGGCGCGTCCTAGATTGGCGTGGGCCTCGGCGTAGTCGGGGCGAAGGGCGATGGCCTGCCGGTAGCAGGGCACCGCCTCGTCGGGCCGTCCGAGAATCTGTAAGGCGTTGCCGAGGTTGTTGTGAGCCTCCGGGTAGGACGGATTGAGCGCCAAGGCGCGGCGGAAACTTTGCGCCGCCGGTTCGGCCTGATCGAGGGCGAGGAGAACGGTTCCCAGGTTGTTGTGGTAGGCGGCGTCGCCATCGTTGACAGCGATGGCCTTGGTGATGAGTTGGCGGGCGCGCCCGTTGTCGCCGCGCTGGTGGGTGACGACACCGAGCAGGTGCAGGGCGTCGGCGTTGCGCGGCGCCGTCTTCAATACACGGCGATAGAGCCGTTCGGCCTCGTCGAGGCAGCCTGCCTGGTGGTGGCGGACAGCCTCCATCAAGGTGTTTTGGCGCGGTGTCGAAGCCGTCATGGCCGCGTGTCCCTCAGACCAGAACAGCGCCGGTTGGCGAGAGATAGCCGAGTTCGGTCATCATGGACCGGTGGCGCTCGATGATCCTCTCCACCTGCTGCGGCGACAACTGGTTGCGCCACTCGCCGATCTTGCCGCTGCGGAAGAAGCGCTTGGAGAGCGGCGAACCTTCGCGGAAGCCTTCGTCGGTTTCCTGCGCGGCGAGCACCTTGAATGCACTATTTCGAACGGATCGTTTCAGTCTCTTGCGGTCGCGCGGCTGTTTGAGGAAGTCGACGGCGCCCTCGAACGTCGCCGTCGGATTGGCCACCATGTCCTCGTAACGCAACACCTTGATGTACAGCCCGGGTGCCGTGAGCCAACTGCGCACATGGGTGCTCCAATCGCCGATGAGTTGAGGAACTTGGCCGTTGCCGGCCGGTAGCATGAACGAGTCCCGCCCGAGCAGATCGATGGCCGTGTCCACGCTCATGGCGTTGTGTTGGCTGTAGGAAACGGCCACGTCCAAGGGGTTGCGGACCACATAGAGGGCGCCGAAGGTGACATCGGGGGTGATGGTGGGCACATCGCCGATCATGGCGAGTGCGCTGTGAGTCTTGACGAACACCGGCCCGTCGCGGGCCTCGGCGAAGAGGCGGTGAACGCGCGGACGCAACCGGTTGTAGTCGGCCTGGGTGAGGGCGGCGGCGGGCCGGCCCGCCAGGCGCTGGTAAAACTCGACCCGCATGTCGCCGAAGGAAAACGATGGCAACTTGTTGATGTCGAAAGGTTCCTTGGCGCCGGTCAAGTAGTTGGCAAGAAACGAGCGCAGCCACGTGTTGCCCGACTTTGGAAAGGATGCCAGCCAGACGACGTGGCTCATGGCGCCTCTCCGGCGGCCGGCGACGGGACGAGGAGGTCAAGGCGGTCGCGAACACGCCGAATAACACCATCCCAATCGCCGGGCGCGGTTTGACGAAACAGGGTCATGATCGGGTACCAGGGCGTGTCTTCGCGATTCCTGAGCCAACGCCATTCGGCCACATGGGGCACCAGCAGCCACACCGGCCGGCCCATGGCGCCCGCCAGGTGGGCGACGGCGGTGTCCACCGCGATCACCAGATCGAGATTGGCGATGAGCGCAGCGGTATCGGCGAAATCGTCCAGGTCCGGCGCTAGGTCCACGACGGCGCCGGCCGGCAATGCCGCCAGCTCGGCCGCTTGCGGCCCCACCTGCAGACTGAAGAAGCTGTCGCCGTCCCGTTGCACGAGCGGGATCAAGGCCGATGCCGGCATGGAACGGTTGCGGTCGTTTTCGTGTTGAGGGTTGCCGGCCCACACTAGGCCGATCTTGCGCCGGCCTCGTCGGGCCAGACGATCCCGCCATTTCTCGACGATGGTGTCGTCGGCGGAGAGGTAGGGGATGGGCGCCGGAATGGTATCCAGGCGTGTTTTCAGCAGCCGAGGCAGGCTCATCAGCGGCGCATGTACATCGAATGTCGGGATCTTCTCGCCCTTGATGACCAAGTGGGAGACTGGTGCATCCGATCCCGTTCGCAGCGACGAGAACAAGCGAAACAACGGTTTCTTGCATTCGAGGACGACGCGGCCGCCGCAAGCCGCCACCATGGACGCGTAGCGAACGAACTGGATGGCCGAACCCAGCCCCTGTTCGGCATGGAGCAGGATGGTGCGGCCGCCGAGATCGCCGCCGTCCCATGGCGGTTGCCGGAAATCCCGGCGAAGCGTCGCGAAGCCCGATGTTC
>JAHCKI010000057.1 GCA_026125865.1 Rhodospirillales bacterium | reverse complement strand
GACGAGCTGGAGGCGGCGATGCCGCCCGACCAGGTCTCGCACGAGCAGCGCGAGGATGTCCTCGCGCGCCTGTCGGAGATGGGCATCAACGTCGTCGACAGCGAAGAACCGGACGAGGCCGCAACATCCTCGGAGGTGGCGGAAACCGAGGTGCGCTCGGGCAACATCGACGAATCGGAGATGGGCCGTACCGACGATCCGGTGCGCATGTACCTCCGGGAGATGGGAAGCGTCGAACTGCTCTCGCGCGAGGGCGAAATCGCCATCGCCAAGCGTATCGAGGCCGGTCGCGAAATGATGATCGGCGGAATTTGCGAGAGCCCGTTGACTATTCGCGCCATCGTCGACTGGCATGACGCACTCATCGAGAACAGAATGATGCTCCGCGATATCATCGATCTTGACGCCACCTACGGGGGCTCCTCGATGGGCCCGCAAGGCGAGAAGAGCGGTGAGGAGCAGGCGGACGGCGAAGGGGAGCCCTCGACTTCCGAGGAGGCATTCAAGTCCGATGACGGCGCCAGCCAACAGGATGATTCCGGCAAAGACACGGACGGCGACGAGGAAGAAGAAATCGACGACGTCGGCGAAGAAGGCGCCGGTGACGATGACGACGACGTCGAGGGAACCGGTTTGTCGCTTTCCGCGATGGAAGCTCGGTTGACACCGACCGTCATCGAGACGTTCGAACAGATCGCAAGCACATACAACAAGCTTCATCGGTTGCAGTTGCAGCGGATCAACGCCATGCAACGTGGCGAAGAGGTCAAGGCGACGGTCGAAAAACGATACGGCAAGCTTCGGCGTGAACTGGTTGAGTTGATGGAGCAGGTTCACCTCAACGGGATGCGCATCGAGCAACTGGTGGAACAACTTTACGACCTGAATCGCCGCCTCATCGGCATGGAAGGGCGACTCATGCGTCGCGCCATCGATTGCCGGATCTCGCGCAGCGATTTTCTTTCCAACTATTTCGGACAGGAACTGGCGCCCGACTGGCTGGAGCGCGCGTCCGAATTGCCTGGCGCCGGTTGGAAAAAACTAGCCGAAAACCATCGCGATGAAGTCGAGAACTTGCGCGAGCACATCGGCCAGATTTCACACGAGGCAGGCCTTCCCATCTCCGAGTTTCGACGAATCGTCGCCACCGTGCAAAAAGGCGAGCGGGAGGCCGGCAAGGCCAAGAAGGAGATGATCGAGGCCAATCTGCGATTGGTGATCTCGATCGCGAAGAAATACACCAACCGCGGTTTGCAGTTCCTGGATCTTATCCAAGAAGGGAACATCGGCCTGATGAAGGCGGTGGACAAATTCGAGTATCGCCGCGGCTACAAGTTCTCGACTTATGCCACATGGTGGATTCGACAAGCGATTACGCGTTCCATCGCCGATCAGGCGCGAACCATCCGTATCCCCGTTCATATGATCGAGACCATCAATAAACTGGTGCGAACGTCGCGCCAGATGCTCCATGAAATCGGGCGCGAACCGACACCTGAGGAGCTTTCGGAAAAGCTTTCCATGCCTCTGGAAAAAGTTCGCAAGGTCCTCAAGATCGCCAAGGAGCCGATCAGTCTGGAAACGCCGATCGGCGACGAGGAGGACAGCCACCTCGGCGATTTCATCGAGGACAAGAATGCTGTCCAGCCGCTGGACGCCGCTATTCAAGGCAACCTTAGGGAAACCACGACGCGGGTGCTGGCCACATTGACTCCTCGCGAAGAGCGGGTCTTGCGAATGAGGTTCGGTATCGGGATGAATACCGACCACACGCTGGAAGAGGTTGGTCAGCAATTTTCGGTAACACGCGAACGCATCCGTCAAATCGAGGCCAAGGCGCTCCGCAAACTCAAACACCCCAGCCGCTCGCGTAAGCTGCGCAGCTTTCTGGACTATTGATGTCGGACAAGGGGATATCCTACGAAGCGGATATCCTGTACTGTCAAATCGTTGCTTTCAGATTTCATTTTGCGGGCCTCCCGCCCCTGCTTCGCATTCGTTCATCGGCATCTGAAATCTGGGCCCGTAGCTCAACTGGTTAGAGCCGGCCGCTCATAACGGTCTGGTTGCAGGTTCGAGTCCTGCCGGGCCCACCAAACGTCGAGCCGTCAGAATACCATCGAGGAAGGCAGCGACGGTTGCGGTTGGTCGCAAGTCGATCGTTTTCCTGTGAAAAACGCGGGATCACTCGAAACGTGGCGGTTTAGTGTGGCAGATCGGCAACAAATGCGAAAGATCGGTCTCTTGGTAGTTGAACGTTATTGAATTGCGGTGGATTATCCGGACACTAAAGTTCCAGTCTAAACCTCTCAGGGTGACGCGGTAGATCCATGGTCAGGTTCCTCTTTGCAGTACTCATCGGTGCCATCCCATTCGCGGCGGTGGCCGATCAAACATACACGCTCAATCCGGGTGACGTTCTTGCGATCTCAGTTTGGAAGGAAGAAGGGCTCCAAGGGGAAGTTCTCGTTCTTCCGGACGGTACGATCTCATTTCCGTTGGCGGGGCAGCTTCAGGCGGCAGGACACACCGTTCAGGAAGTCGAGCGGGATCTCGCCAAGAAATTGGACCGTTACATCCCCGGACCGGTTGTGGCCGTTTCGGTGCTGAACGCTGCGGGTAACAGCATTTACGTTACGGGCGCCGTTAGAACGCCTGGGCAGTACCAGGTTGTACAACCCACGGACGTGATGCAGGCCATCAGTCTGGCGGGCGGCCTCAATGAGTTCGCCAGTGAGGACCGCATCCAGGTTTTGCGTCGTGAAGGCAACCAGCAAGTTACGATCCCATTTCACTATTCGGATGTCGAACGCGGTAGAAAGCTGGAGAGCAACATCGTGCTCCGGAGCGGTGACACCGTCGTCGTACCAGTGGCGTCGCTGTTCTAGTCGTTGCGTCAACCAGTGTAGCCGGGTTGTATTATGACCAATGGGGAACCGTTACGCCCTGAATCAGGAGGGGCGCTGGCGCTGGCGGGAATCGTGTTGTTCGGGGTGCTCGCGATTCCGCAGCCGGCATCCGCGCAGGAGTGGACTGCCAGCGGTTCCGTCGGACAGAGCTTCAGGTATGAAGACAATATCGGGTTGAACGAATTCGAAATCGACGACATGAACTCCAGTACGTCGGGTAGTGTCGAACTCGGCGTTCGTTCACCGACGGCGTTCATCAACTTGGGGGCCGAGATCGATTTTGTCAGGTACTTCAGGGAAACCGATCTGGATTCCAATGAGGCATACGTAGATCTGAACTCCGGCGTTCAGGTCGGGCGCAGCCGCTTCGGACTCGGCGCCGAGGCTGTTTTCGATACGACGCGCAGAAGCCAGTTCGATGACTTGGGTGTCGGTATTCTGGCGAATAAGCCGCGCAACACGTTCAGTATTTCGCCGACGTGGGACTATCAGTGGACACCGACGGATGTCGTCGGTCTCTTCCTCAACGCGCGGTTGGAGCGGTTCCCGAACGAAAGTGGCGGTCTAAACAACGAGTCCTACACCGGTAGCGGTACGTATTCCAAGCAGTTGACCCCCTTGACGTCATTTCAATCGGCAGTCACCTACGGGTATTACACGAGTGAGGTAACCGAGACGAACGGCGTAAGCGTGGTCGGTGGCCTCGACATGCAGATTACGCCGAGGTGGAGGGCAGGGCTGCTCATTGGTCCGCGCTTCACCCACTCGGAAGACAAAATCAACGACACCGAATCCGACAACGTTGGCGTGACCCTGTCAGCCGATACAAGGTATGATTTAACTCCCTATTCCAGCATTTCAGGGCAGTTTGAAAACGGCTTGGTGCCCAGTAGCTCGGGCGAGGCACAGAGATTCACGTCCGTTCGGGGTATCTACAGGCATGAACTTCTGCCCAAGGTATTTTTTGATGCCTCCGCGCGCTTTGACACGAGAGAGCGACTCGATACCGACGGTTCGGACTCGCGTGAGAATATCCGTGTTTCGCCGCGGATTCGCTGGCAGTTCGTCGACGATTGGGAACTGACCGGCTTGTACGAATTCAAGTGGAATTCACCGGCGGGTGGCGACGAAACGTTTACGTCCAATGCCTTTTTCGTCGGGTTGACATATCGATCTCCGAGATGGTTTGTGTGGCGCTAGAAAAGGTGGTATAAGACAACCATCGGTATTAACAAGCGCCAGTTCACCATGGATCAACATGACTCAGGCCTGCACAGGACGATCGCCGTCCTGAAGCGGAGGAAGTGGTTTTTCGTATTGCCGTTGCTCACGCTGACGGTCGTCAGCGTGGTCATTGCCCTGGTTTTGCCGTCCATTTATAGGTCGCAGGGCACGATCCTCATCGAGCAACCGGACATTCCTCCCGATTTGGTTGCATCGACCATCACCGGCTACGCCGACGAACGCATACAAACAATCGAGCGCAGGGTGATGGCGACCGACACGTTGGTCGAGGTTATGCAAAAGTATGACCTCTATCCGGAAGCGCGCCAAACGTCGCCCACACATGTGGTCGCCGACCTGATGCGGAAGAACATCGTGCTGGAGCTTGTGAGCGCCGAGTTGCAGCAGCCGCGCGGAAACGCCGTGGACGCGACAATCGCATTCACCATCGGCTTTGATCATAAGGTTCCGGTGGTCGCGCAGCGTGTCGCTAACGAACTCGTATCCCTCTATTTGAGTGAAAACGTACGATTGCGTCAGAAGAAGGCCAGTGAGACGACGGAGTTTCTCTCCGGTGAAGCCGCAAGACTGGAGCGCCGCATTGCGGAACTCGAGAAAAAGCTTGCCGATCTGAAGCAACGACACACCGGCCGTTTGCCGGAGCAACTCGATTACAACATGCGATTGATCGAGCGCACGGAAAGCGAACTGCGGGTTCTCGAAACACGCGAACAGTCACTGGAAAGCCGCAAGATCTACCTCGAAGGCGAACTCATGCAAACGAGCCCCTATGGCTCGTACGTTGTCGATGGTCAGCGCGTCATGAGCCCCCGGGACCAGCTCAAGGCGCTTCGTACGCAACTGGCGACGATGTCAGGGCGGTACGGGACCAATCATCCCGATGTGCAGAGACTGCAGCGCGAAGTAGCGGCGCTTGAGCAAGGCTCAGGCGGCGGCCGAAGCGCCAGCAGTTTGCGGCGCGAGGTGGAGCGTGCCGAGACCGATTTGAATCGGATGAGAGAACGCTACGCGCCCGACCATCCTGATGTGGTGCGGCTTGAGCGCGAGCTTGCGTTTCTCCGCTCGGAACTCTCCAATGCGCGAAGTCAGCCGACTGCCGCACCGAAAGAGATTCCCGACAACCCTGCCTACATTTCGCTTCGCTCGCAGATCCAGGCCGTTTCTTCCGAACTGCTCTCGATTAACGACCAGCGGGCGAGGCTCAAGGAGAAGTTGGCCGAATACGACAGTCGGATCATGGAAACGCCGTTGGTTGAACGCGAATACCTGCAGTTGTTGCGTGACCGTGAATCCGCGGAGGTGAGCTACCGCGAGATCAAAGAGAAGCAGATGCAGGCCCATCTTGGGCAGAGTCTGGAAACCGAAAGGAAAAGTGAGCGCTTTACCCTCCTGGATCCGCCGATCCTGCCGGAAGAACCGCATCGACCCAATCGTCTTCTGATTGTGCTGCTCGGATTGTTCTTTGCGACCGGCGCCAGCTCGGGCATCGCGTTTCTGGCTGAAAAACTCGACTCCTCCATTTATGGAGCGAGACAAGTGGCCGAACTGGTCGGAGCGGCTCCTCTGGTCACGGTTCCGTACATCCGTACACGGGCCGAACAGTGGCGGATCGTTCGGCGGCAAGTCAGCGTGGTGGCCGTACTCGTTTGCGCGGTTATCGGTACCATCGCCTATGTCCACTTCAGTGTGACACCATTGGACGTGCTCTGGGCCGGCATCGAAAACAGAACGACCAGCGACGCCCAAAGCGGCGTCAAGAACGATTGATCTCTCCGGAAAAGGGAATCCCATCGTTGGAGAAAATCCAGAAGGCGTTGGAGAAAGCGCGCGAACAGCGAGAAGACACCGGTCGTCCGTCGATACCCCATCGGTCGCGCGCAGCACATCAACGCAATTTGCCGATCGTGCCCGAGGAAATCACGTACGCTCAAACACGTGTCGTCGATACCACCGAGTCGGGGCTCCATGACAGACGGATCATTGCCGGGCTGACCCACCACGAGTTGTCGGATACCTTCCGTGTTCTGAGAACGCAGGTCATGAAGACCCTGAGCGCCTCGGGCTTCTCGACGCTCGGCATCACCAGCCCCAATCGCGGAGAGGGCAAGACTCTGACGTCCGTGAACCTGGCGATCAGCCTTGCCATGCATATCACGCGAACGGTGCTGCTCGTCGACATGGATCTGCGTCGTCCGAGCGTTCACACGTGCTTCGACATCACCCCCGAAGCCGGCCTCGCGGACTATCTTCTCGGGGACGTTGCGCTGTCCGATTGCCTCGTGAACCCGGGCATGGAGCGGCTCGTGATATTGCCGGCGGGCGGACCGCTGCGCTCGTCATCGGAACTGATCGCGTCGCCGAAGATGATCGGCCTGGCGAGAGAGGTCAAATCCCGCTATCCCGATCGGGTCGTCATCTACGATCTGCCGCCGGTGTTGACGTCCGATGATACCGTCGGGTTCCTGCAGCATGTGGAGTGTTGTTTGCTCGTGCTTCAGGAGGGTTCGACCCGTAAGGGTGATGTTCAAAGGACCCTCAATCTGCTAGAGGGTTATAACCTGATTGGAACCGTTCTCAACAAGTCTTCTGAAATGCAGCAGCCCTACTACTAATTGTGGGGCGAATGACTTGGCTAGAAGGCCTCATCGGCCTTTTCCCAGGCAAGGTCGAAAGTAACCAAGGCCATCTTTGCACGCAGGTTGAGCCGCGCCCATGTATGAAGCCTTTTACGGATTCAGCGAAAAACCGTTTTCGCTGATTCCCGATCCCGATTTTCTTTATCTCAGCAAGGGCCATCAACTGGCGTTGAACCTGCTCGAGTATGGTCTGACCGAACAAACCGGTTTCGTCGTTATTACCGGGGAAGTCGGGTCCGGCAAGACGACCCTCGTGAGGCAATTGCTGAACACGGTCTCGGACGAAGTCGTCATTGGCCTTATTACGAATACTCACCAGTCGTTCGGTGAGCTTCTGCAATGGATCGCTCTGGCGTTCGACATGGATTGCCGAGACAAGGACAAGGTGGGTCTGTATCAGGACTTCGTCAATTTCCTGATCGAGCAGTACGCGTCCAGCCGGCGTACCGTGGTGATCATCGACGAGGCGCAAAACCTGTCACTGAGCGCCCTCGAAGAGTTGCGCATGCTGTCCAACATCAACGCCGACAAGGACTACCTGCTGCAATTGATCCTGGTCGGGCAGCCGGAGCTTCTGCGCAAACTCAAACGCCCGCAGCTTCGCCAGTTCGTACAGCGCGTCGGCGTCGATTACCATCTGGGACCCCTCTCGATCGAGGATACCATCGGCTATGTTCGCCATCGCATCGAGGTTGCCGGCGGTGACCCGAACTTGTTCGACGAATTCGCCTGCGCCGCCGTGCATCACTACACACAGGGCGTACCGCGACTGACCAACATTCTGTGCGATCTCGCCCTCGTCTACGGCTACGCCGAGGAAAAGCGGCAAATCGACATGGAGACGGTGATCGAGGTGGCGTCGTCGCGGCTGAAGACGGGGCTCGGGATGTTCGATACCCCCACCAGCAACCTCAGCCGCGAAGAGGTCAGAAACCTCATAAAGCGAACCGTCGTCACGAAGGTCGAAGAAACAGCGCTGCAAACCGACTCCCGCGCCTGAAGTCGAACACTGCCGCTCCCCGTCATCACGCGGCGCGCTGGCGCCGCGGTGATCCAGAATCCAAAAATCGGATCAAGAGCCCGCCCCTCTTCACGGGCGTCGCCGATGGATTGCCGCGCCGGCTGCGCCGGCTCGCAAAGACGGTATCGGACGATGCGACCTCACTTCCTGATCTCGAGGCGCGGCAGCGCCGTGGCGATCCACAAAGTGCCCATGGCCATGGATTGCTTCGTCGCCTCTGGCTTCACGCTGCGACGAGAAAGAGCGTCCTATCGATATAAGTGGATGTTCGACAGGAACTGGTCGACGCTTGTGTCCCAGGAGAAGCGTCCGGCGTAGGTCCGGCAGGTATCCGGTGACACGCGGAGTGCGCCCCGCACCGCTGCGCCCAAGTCCGTATCCAGGCACCCGGCGCCGGAGCCGTCGATAACGGCGATGGGGCCCGGCACCGGATAAGCGGCCACCGGTACGCCCGACGCCAGGGCCTCCAACAGAACAAGTCCGAACGTGTCGGTGCGGCTGGGGAACACGAAGACATCGGCGGCGGCGTAGTAGCTGGCCAACTCGTCGCCGACTTTTTGGCCGACGAAGCGGACGTCGGGATACTTCTCCTTCAGGTCGGGTAGCTGCGGGCCGTCGCCAACGACGACTTCGTTCCCTCCATGTCGAGACGAAGGAAATCCTCGATGCTTTGGGTTGCCACCATGATTCCGGACGAGGGGCGGTGGGACCATCGCAACAAGCCGTACGTCCACGACATGGGCACTTTCCAGCGGGCGTGGATGTAGTGGGGAAAACGGGTGTGGAACGCAGTGGTGAGGGGATGGGTGACCGCGTTCATAGTTCATTTATGATTGGTGTCTACAACAATATGTACCCGATACTATTGTCCATCCGATACTTTGCCTATGCTTGATTTTCTCTGTCATTTAAATCTCAGAAGGGTGTCGCTCAATTGTCATGAAAAGTGTAGTGTCAGTAAAATTTCGTTTGTGCCGAGATCCGGTTTTGGATCTGGTGTTTGCAGGGCCGAGGCAGCAGAAATCCAAATGTCCAACAGCGCGGATGACGGTGTCGCTCTCAAGCGGCGGCGGGTGTTGATCATTTACAATCCGGTCGCCGGTTACTTCTCCCGCCGTCGTTTTACGCGTGTGCTGAAACACCTCTCGGAGTTCGGTGCGACAATCACCGTTCGGCGAACGGAGCACCAGGGAGATGCAGAAAGAATAGCGGCAGAGGCAAGCAGCGACGCCTTCGATGTGCTTGTTGCAGCCGGCGGCGACGGAACCTTCAACGAGGTCGTCAATGGTCTCCGTGATCGGTCAGTACCGTTGGCGGTTCTTCCCCTTGGAACGGCGAACGTTCTCGCGGCCGAAGTCAATATGCCGAAACGCTCGCGCGCCATTGCCCGAACCATCGTATCGGGGACGCTGCAGAGGGTGAGCCTCGGCGTCGCTAACGGTCGGCGGTTCGTCATGATGGCGGGCGTCGGCTTCGATGCCCATCTGGTCGCCCATGTCGATCCCGCGGCAAAGCGCCTGTTCGGTCAAATGGTGTATGTGGCGGAGCTGTTGATCGGCATGTTCCGATTTCCGTATCAGCGCTATCGCGTTGTTGTCGACGGCCAAGCCTATGCCGCGACCTCGATTGTCATCGCCAACGGGCACTACTACGGCGGCCGCTTTAGTTGCGCACCGAAAGCGCGCTTGGATCAGGCCAACCTCGAAGTATGCCTGTTCCTCGGGTCGGGACCCTGGAGCGTCGTGCGGTACGGTGTCGCTCTTGCACTCGGACGCCTGGAACAGCTTCATGATTTCAGGATCGTGCGCGGTGTCGATGTCGCTATCGAGGGCATCGGCACCGAACCGGTTCAATGCGACGGCGATGTCACCGGTCACCTGCCGCTGCACGTCCACCCCACGGGAACCACGTTCCAGTTCGTCGTCGGCGGGTAGCTAAGGGTCTGTTCCGGAATCCATCACCGAGAACTGCTGTTGCGATTGACTTAGTCCACGACTTAGTCCAATATTTTGGATGAGGGGCCGCACTCCCATCCCCGGAGATATCGATGACGGATACGGTCAACGTTCACGAGGCAAAAACACATTTTTCGAAATTGCTGGAGCGTGTGCAGCGGGGTGAAGAGGTGGTGGTCGCCAAAGCAGGACGGCCGGTCGCGCGGCTTGTTCCGATTGAGCCGCGGATTGCCGAACGGCGCCCCGGCAGCGCGCGGGGGCTTCTGGTCATCAGCGACGATTTCGATGCACCACTCCCGTCGGAGATTGCCGAGGCGTTCGGCGCTTGAGGCTGCTGCTCGATACGCATGCGTTCTTATGGTGGGCCACCGACAATCCGCGGCTCTCAAAGGTGGCCCGCGAATTGATCGCGACGGGGCGCAACGAGGTTTGGATCAGCGTCGCTTCGGTGTGGGAAATTGCCATCAAGGCAAGGCTGGGGAGATTGCAGGTTCCGCCCGACTTCGGACGCTTCCTGCTCGATCAGATCGAAACAAACGGTTTTCAGGTCCTGCCGATCCAGCTTGCCCATGCGCTCGAAGTATCCCGTTTGGAGGATCATCACCGCGACCCCTTTGATCGCGTTCTCGTTGCGCAAAGCCGCATCGAACGCGTGCCGCTGATCAGCGCCGATATCCAACTTGATGCCTACGGCATTGAGCGTCGGTGGTAGTTGTACCAACGGTCGGGGACGTTAAACCCCGGCGACGGTCATAGCGTCGATGCGGATGGTGGGTGAATCGGTGCCGTAGCGGAATTCCAGGTCGTTGGCGGCGGTCATGTGCTGGAACATGTCGAGCAGGTTGCCGGCGACCGTTACTTCGCTGACCGGATAGGCGATGGCGCCGTTCTCGATCCAATAGCCGCCGGCGCCGCGGCTGTAGTCGCCGGTTACGCCGTTGATACCGAAACCGATCAGATCGGTCACGAACAAACCGCTTTTTATGTCTGCGATGAGCGCATGGGGATCGGCTTCGCCGGGTTCCAGATACAGATTCGACGTCGAAGGCGAAGGCGGCGACGAAGTGCTGCGCGCCGCATGC
>JAHCKI010000056.1 GCA_026125865.1 Rhodospirillales bacterium | reverse complement strand
CCGAGCGAGGTTTCGGGAAGCGGGCGCACTGGCGGCAAGGTCACGGTCGCCTGCGGCGGCGCCGTCGCGAATCCGATGTGAAACGATTCGCTCTGTGAGTATGTGAACCGATCCGGATCGGTGCCGTAGCGTACAAGCGCGGTATAGTCACCGGGCTCGACGGCGACCTGCTTTTTTTCGCCGCCGGGGATACGGACGACGGAATTCGTGCGCCCCAGCAGCCGGACCAGGGCTTCCGACGACGTCGGGTTGAGCAGCAGCACGGCGGTTCCCGAATCGTCGGTCTTCGCCGGTGCCGTCATCGATAGTGCCGCGATGGCCAAGGCGACAAACGCGGTTTGCATCAGCCGATTTCCGCTGCCCGCCCGCGAAAGGCGACCAATTTTCATCGTTCAGTCTCCAAACTTCATACTTTACGCTTGCCGGGAACAGCCCCATCCGTTCAAGCGAAACGGACCGACAGTCCACCGTCAACGACGAGTTCCGTCCCGGTAATGTACTTGGCCTCGTCCGATGCGAGGAAGAGGGCCGCATAGGCGGTATCCCAAGCATCACCCATATGCCCCATGGGACACTGTTTGTCACGCGTGCGGACCAGGGTCTCGATGTCGCCTTCCTTACCATAGACCCGTGTCAACGCGGCGTGAACCAGCGGCGTGTTCATCAGCCCCGGCAAAACGCAATTGGCGCGAATGCCGTTCTTGGCATGGGCGATGGCCATCGCGCGCGTCATCGAGACGATAGCGCCCTTGGTGGCGCCATAGAAGCCGTAGTGCACGCCGGCCCAGCCCAAGGCGGCGATGGAGGCGTTGTTGACGATGGCGCCGTTGCCTTGCCGCTCCATCACGGGAAGCACGTGGTGGCAGGTGAGGTAGACGCTCTTCTGGTTGACAGCGATGATGTGGTCCCAGGTGTTTTCGTCCAGCTCGGCCGGGCCGCCGACTACGGCGATGCCCACATTGTTCACCAGGATGTCGATGCGGCCGAAGGCTTCGAGGCAGGCGTTCACCATCCCCTCGACGTCCGCCGCTTTCGAGACATCGGCGACCGCGGTCTCGCATACGCCGCCCTCGTCCTGAATGATCGTCCGGGTTTCCGCCGCCGCATCGCCGTTGATGTCGGCGCCGAACACCCGTGCCCCCTCGCGGGCGAACAACACCGACATGGCTTTGCCGTTGCCCCAGCCCGGCCCCACCGAGCCGCAGCCGGTGACGATGGCGACCTTGTCCTGCAATCTCCGGGTCATGATCGTTCATCCTCCGGCTTCGCGAAATGTAGGCGCAATTCCGTCTTCAAAACTTTGCCATAGTTGTTCTTGGGCAGTGCGTCGATGAACCGGTATTGCTTCGGCCGCTTGAAGCGCGCCAGTTCACGGGTGCAGAGTGCGTCGAGGTCGCCGGTTTCAATCTTTTCGCCCTCCTTGCCCACGACGAAGGCGACGACGATCTCGCCCCACTCCCGATCCCTCAGACCGACCACCGAGACTTCGGCCACGGCGGAGTGCCGGAGCAACACCTCCTCCACTTCCCGCGGATAGATGTTGGAGCCGCCCGATATGATCAGGTCCTTCGACCGGTCCTTGAGGGTCAGAAAGCCGTCGCCGTCGAACACGCCCATGTCGCCGGTGTGGAGCCAGCCGCCACGCAGCGTTTCGTTCGTGGCCTTTGGATTGCGCCAGTATCCGGCCATGACCGCGTCGCCGCGCACCAGGATCTCACCGGTTTCGCCGGGCGGTAGAGGGTTGTCCTCGGCGTCCGCGACCGCCACCTCCACGACCGAATGCGGCACGCCCACCGAGGCAAGGCGGGCGTCATAACGCGGATGATCGGTCTCGGCATGGCGGGCTTTCGACAACGCGGTAATTGTCATGGGGCTTTCGCCTTGGCCGTAGATCTGCGCCAGCTTGTTGCCGAACAGGGCCATCGCCCGCTTGCAGTCTTCCACGTACATGGGGCCGCCGCCGTAGACGATGGTCTTGAGGTTGCCGGTATCGGCCGCGCCGGCGCCGCCGAAATCCACCAGCCGATGCACCATGGTCGGTGCCGCGAAGAAAGCGGCTCCGCGATGAACGGAGATCAGATCGAAGATTTCGCCGGGATCGAACCCGCCGCTGGCCGGGATCACCTGTTTCGCCGCCGCCGCCACGTGCGGCAGAATGTACATGCCGGAACCGTGCGACATGGGCGCCGGGTGCAGGATGCAGTCATCGGCCGCGATCTGGTCCACATCGGCGAAGTAGCTCAACGTCATGGCGAGAAGGTTGCGATGGCTGAGCATGGCGCCCTTGGGGCGGCCGGTGGTGCCGCTGGTGTAGAACAGCCATGCGGTATCGCCCGGCTCCCGCGATGCCGCCGGCATGGTGTCACCGGAGAAAAGCGTGGCGTATTCGGCGTCGTCGACGCAGACGATGGCGGCCAAGTTATCAAGGCCGGGTTTCAGTTTCGCGACGACCTCGGCCAGATCTGTCGTCACGAAGCAGACGCGGGCGCCGGCATGGCCGAGAATAAAGTCGAACTCCGGCGGCGCCAGCTTGGCGTTGACGGGCACAGCGATAAAACCGCCATGCCAGCACGCGAACAGCACCTCCACATAGGCCGGGCAATTCTTCATCAGCAGCGCCACGCGAGCGCCGGGCGCGAGGCCGACCCGCCGGCCGAGGGCATGGGCCAGGGAGGCGACCCGATTGGCGAGAGTGCCGTAGGTCGCGTACTGGTCGGCGCCGACGGCAATCGCCGGCCGTTCCGCCGACGACCGTCCCGCGCGGGTCAACAAATTGGCGACGTTCATCCCCTGGCTCCCCCGCGGCTAAAGCAATATGCAATCAGACGGATTGAACCTGATCGCACCGTATTCCAGCGCCGGAAAGGATCGCCGGCCTATTCGTCCCGGTGCATCTTTTCCAGACGTTCATGACGTTCCTGAGCCTCGATACTGAGAGTGGCGATAGGGCGCACATCGAGCCGCGACAGACTGATGGGCTCGTGGGTTTCTTCACAGTATCCGTAGCTGCCGTTTTCGATCCGTTCCAACGCCTCTTCGATCTTGCCGATCAGTTTGCGGGACCGGTCCCGCGTCCGCAGCTCCAAGGCCTTGTCGGTTTCCGCCGTTGCTCGATCGGCAACATCAGGCGCGTTCAATCCGCCCTCGCGCAGGTGATCAAGTGTTTCTTCCGACTCTTCGACGAGTTCATCGCGCCAGCCGATGAGCTTCAAACGGAAGTACTCGCGCATGACCGGGTTCATGAACGGTTCATCGTCCGAAGGGCGATAGTTCGGTGGTACGTCGACGCTCATCCCGCTTACACCCGTCTTGTGCGGTGCCTTTGGTTTCTTGTTGCGCGGACTATATTTGCCCGCTCATTCAACCGCAAGCAGATTCGGGCGGAGCGGCCTGTCACAGGTCGATTCTAAGGCATTGATATTTCGTTGATAACCTGCCAGGGACACCGACGGGCCTTAGGGTAAAGTGTCGTTTAGCGACGGGATTCCCACTTCGCGAGCTCGATCGCGGCGCGAAGTTCGATCTCGTCAATGATCTCCTGGAGAAGGGGGTCCTCGGTCGCTTCGGATCTTGCCCGCAAGGTCTGGGATAGCGTCGCCAGTCGATCCGGCGAAACGTTGCCGGTCAGTACGTCGCGGCGAAGCTGTTCCAGTTGTTCGAGGATGTTTTCGCCATGCTGCACCACGCGGCGTCGGGATTTTTCGTCGGTTGCGTTGGCGGCCTCCTGTACGCTCAACAGGCCGGCGACCGAACCCGAAGCATGAACCGACGACGCTGTGTCGTGATCACCGTTCGTGATCCCCATGAGCGCTTGGGAGAAGCGGTTGCTGTTCGAGGCCGCGGTTTTCTTGTCCCGCGTACGCTCGGAGCGCGTGCTGTTACCGATGACGCCGACGTGCATGTCCTGTTCCGATCTTTCCCTCCGGTCTCGTGGACAAGAGTGTGCAGCGAGTATGGTTAACGAGCCGTGAAGCAAACGGCACGCAAGCTCACAAGGTTGCAGGCGATCCTGGGAGTGACGCGGCGGCCGGTCCGGCCTCCGCCGATGCCGCCCCTGGCGCGGCCAAATGCCTCGGCGACAATCCCTTGACCGTGCTCACGACGGCTCATATGTGCCTGGTAGGGTCGCAATCTCATCGACCGTGAAATGTCGCGCAAAAGGTATATTTAATCCGATAAAAAAACACCCAATGATAGAATTCAGTAAAATCAATCAGTTGGACAGGTTTTTGCATACTTTTGAGTACATTTGCATACATTTTCCACGCGGAAAAAGACACAATATGTTTGCTATCATATAGTTAACCGAGATTCACCTGAGTCAAACCGCACAAAAATCGTGCAAAATCGTATCAAAACGAACACGGCCATGCTGGATTTCGATTGAAATCAAAGCAATGAAATACGCCAGGAAGTTGCGAAGTGGTTTTGAAGGGCTATCCGCGCGAACGGCGACACTGAGAGCGCCGCCGAACGGTGATTTCAATCAATATCGATCGATTTATTTCGAGCGCACGGACTCAGGAAATGACCCAGTCATCCAGATGCGATTGGAAGGCGGCCAAATGCTTTTCCGAACCCGCCAGCAAATTGTCATAGACTTTATCAAGTCGGCGGTCGTCCGTAATGGCTTGCGCCTCGACAAGATCATCAATGTCGGTTTCCTCGATGAAGACACCGACTTCAAGAGCCGCTTGCAACGATGCGCTGCCTTGCGCGAGCAAGTCGTTGTACAACGCCTGCAAATCCTGATCGGCGAAAACACCGGCCTCGCTCGGAAGATCGGAAACATCGATATCCAGGCGATCTGCTTGACGCATGACCGCACTGAAGTGGCGATCCTCGGACTTGGCGATGTTCTCGAAAATCCTAAGGTCGTACATGTCCGAGAACGCATCGTAGATGTCGCCGGCGAGTTTTTCCTCCTGGATTATATAGATAAGCTTTTCGGTAGCCTCATCCGACAGGTCGGAACCAACACCTTTCTGTGCGCCTCCTTGCATTCCATTCTGCATACGGCGGGGCATTTCTCATCCTCCTTGATCGAATTCATAGATCGAAGCACTCATGCAAGGACATGTATCAGGAATATCTACATTAGAAAATTATGTTATACGCATGCTGGCCATGTGTCATTCGCATGGCACTCTACGAGCGGTGGTTCACCGCCGTGTTTCAGCTTTCTTCGGTGGCGAATATGTCGCGGATGAGGTCGAGGAGGTCGCGTTCCCTCCGGGCGGGGTCGGGGGTCGGGGCCTGCTTCGGCTGCGTCATCACCGTCGGCGGTTGCGAGGGCGCGGTTTCTATGGAGCGCAGCGGCCGCGCCGGCAGGCCGGCGTGGGCCTCGGTCATGAATGTCCGCCACAGTTCCGCCGGCAGGGTGCCGCCGGTGACGCCCTTGGTGGGGCGATCGTCATCGTTGCCCATCCACACACCGGCCACCAGATCGGCCGTGAAACCGATGAACCAGGCGTCTCGAAAACTTTGCGACGTGCCGGTCTTGCCGGCTGACGGCCGCGACAGGCGTGCGGCGCGGCCCGTGCCATGGGTCACCGCTTCCGCCATCATGCGGGTGATGGACGACGCATGTTGCGGGGAAACGATGCGGCCGGGGCCGGAACCGCGCCGCCGATACAGCACGCGGCCGCCGGCGTCCTGGATGGTCTCGATGGCGTAGGGCCAGACGCCCAGACCGCCATTGGCGAACACGGCGTAGGCCGCGGTCAATTCGAGCAGGCTGACTTCGGTGGCGCCCAGCGCCAGGCTGGCGGTGGGACGCAAATCGGCGGTTAGGCCCAATCGCTTGGCGATGTCGATGACCCGGCCGCGACCGGCGTGCTCGCTGACCTGAACGGCAACGGTGTTGATGGATCGGGCCAACGCTTGGCGCAGCGTTACCTCACCCTCAAAGCGTCCGGTAAAATTGCTCGGCCGCCAGCCGCCGATGGAAAGCGGACCATCGACGAAGCGGCTGTCGGGGGACAGGCCGGACTCGAGGCCGGCCAGATAGACGAACGGTTTGAACGCGGAGCCGGGCTGCCGGCGCGCTTGCACGGCCCGATTGAACTGGCTGTCCTGGTAGTCGCGGCCGCCTACCATGGCGCGGACGGCGCCATCAAGGGATACGGCCACCAACGCCGCCTGGGACACGCGGCGCGCCTCGCCGGATTTCGCCAAGGCCGCTGCCAGATGCTGCTCCGCCATGCGCTGAAGGTACGGATCGAGGGTCGTCGTGACGATGATGTCGCGATCGCCTTCGTTGACGAACTCGGGAATCAGCCCCAGGACCCAGTCGACGAAATAGCGGCCATCATGGCGAAGGGTACCGGCCATTCGATAACTGCCCTTGAGGCGCTGCGCCGCGTCCGCTTCGGACTGGCTCAGAAAACCGGCGTCAACCATGCTGTTGAGCACGACCTGGGTGCGCGTGTGGGCCAGGTCGGCATTGGCGCGGGGATTGTAGCGGGACGGCGCCCGCAGCAGGCCGGCGAGCATCGCCGCCTGATAGGTGGAAACCCGCGTCGCCGGTTTGTCGAAGTACTTGCGGGAAGCCGCGTCTACACCGTAGGCGCCGGCCCCGAAATAGGCCCGGTTCAGGTAGAGCGACAAGATCTGGTCCTTGGTGAACTTGCGCTCGAGCCACAGCGACAGCAGCAACTCCTGGATTTTTCGCTTGTACGTTCGCTCCGGCGTCAGAAACAGGTTTTTGGCCACCTGTTGCGTGATGGTGCTGCCGCCCTGGACAATCGCGCCGGCGCGGACATTGGTGATGACCGCGCGCGCCAAGCCCAACAGGTCCAAACCGAAGTGATCGTAAAATCGGCGATCCTCAATGCTCAACACCGCCGCCGGCAGGGCAGGGGGCAAGTCTTTGACCTGCACCGGCACCCCATAGAGGTCCCCTGTGGTCGCCAGTTCGGCGCCGTCGGAAGCGACGACGGTAACCGACGGTCGCCGCGTCGCCGCCACTGCCGCCTCCACATCGGGGAGGTCGGTGCCGTACCAAAGCACGATGGCGCCGACGGCGAGCAACAACCACACGGCGGCAACCGCTCCCCAGCGCCCGAGCGCGAGGAACCATGGGCGCCGGGGTTTCGCGGGTTCCCGCGCTTTCTTGGGTTGGGACTTGGGCTTCGCCTTGTCGTCGCCGTTTCGCTTGCTGGACTGGGACACCCTGAAATCTCAATACGTTACGACCACTACCGAGATAGTCGGATTCCCGGCCGGAAGCAACGGGCGGCCTCGGCGGCCACGCTTGGCTCGATAAATGCCGGTGTTGGTTGGTTATTTTCGATCGAACGGCGCGGGCGCACCGGGTGTCGGCGACGGCCTGGATGTGAAACCCGCCGAATCCGGTCTCCGAAGCCGAGGAAATTCGGAATCGCCCGAAGAATCAAACCCCGATCAGCATGCGCCGCTTGCGTCGCAGCCCCGGCGCTTTCTTCGGCGCGCGTCGTTCCCGGGTTCCCTTCGGCGGGTGGCAGAAGAGGGCGCGATGCAGGATTTCAGGATCGATGGTTGCGCCCTTGAAATTGCACCGCCAGGTCTCGGCGCCATCCAGGTCGGCGCCGGTGAAATCGACCCCGCGCAGATCGGCATCGGTCAAATCCGCGCGCACCAGCTTGGCGTGTTGCAGGTTGGCGTTCTGAAGAATAGCACTGACCAGATTCGCGCCGCTCAGATCCGCTTTCCACAGGTCGGCATTGGAAAGATTGGCGCCGCGAAGATCGGCGTTGCGCAAATTGGCATAACGAAGATCCGCGCCCCTGAGATCGGCGCCGCTCAGGTCGGCACGACGACCGTCGTTGACGTTTTTGGTCCAGGCGTCGTGCTGCTCGAACGTATCGCCACACAATTGCCAATCCATTTCGATCCTCCTGAAGCGTCGGAAAAGGTTCAGTCGGCTCTCACGCGAATTACGAGCATAAGGTGCCGACCGAACTTCTAATACGTGCTTTGGATCATTTCAATTGTCTTTAAGCGCGAGCGGCGGAGAAAGCACGCCGGTATGCCGCCGGAACCTATATCGGAGCACCTGCTTTATCTTCCGGTGCACGGCAGGGCCGCCCTGCACAAGGCGCGCTCCGGCTTACAGCTCTTTGTCGATATTGCTGCCGGCGCCTTCGCCCGATGCCGTCGCCTGCTCATAGGCGGCTGATGGGTTGGTCGCGGTTGCGTCGGAATCGGTCGATGGCTCGGCTTGCGCCCGCTTGGGGCCGCCGCGGGAAACACCCACCCGAGCCGGTCGCAGCGGCCGATCATGGATCATGTAACCGCGTTCGACGACCTGGACGACGGTGCCGTGGGGAATCCCCTCGTTGGGCACCTCGAACATGGCCTCATGCACATGCGGATCAAAGGGCGCGCCCTCAGCCTCGATCGGCGAAATGCCTTGCCGCTCAAATGCTGCCAGCAAGGCCTTCTCCGTCATTTCAACCCCGGCGACGAGCGCCTCCAATGCCGGATCGGCCCTTCGCGCCTCCGGGTCGACGCTTCCCAGGGCCCGCTGCATGTTGTCGGCCACCGCCAGCAGATCGCGCGCGAAGCCCGTGATCGCATACTTACCGGCGTCCGTCTTCTCGCGCGCCGCGCGCCGGCGCACGTTTTCCGTCTCGGCAAGCGCGCGCAGGTGCTTGTCCTTGAGGGCGGCGATTTCCGCCGACAGTGCGGTCAGGCGCTCGTCCTGAACTGCGGTGTCACCCGCTTCCGCCGGCGCATCGGGGGTGGTGGCCGCCGCTGTCTGGGCGGCTTCGCCCCCGATGTCGTTGCCACCGGTTGCGCTGTCCGAGGCTTGCGGCTCGACGGGCGGGCCTCCTTCCGCGGCGGCATCCTTGGTTTCAGTTTCGAAACGATTTGTATCCGACATTGGCAACTCTCTGTGTCCTCAAAACTTTTCGTGTTCTCGAAACGACGATCTCAACCGATCATTTTTCCGACCAGCTTCGCGGTGTAGTCCACCATCGGAATGATGCGGGCGTAGTTCATTCGGGTTGGTCCGATGACACCGATGGCGCCGATGATTTTACTGCGATTTCCCCGATAGGGGCTGACGATCATCGAACACCCGGCCACGTTGAACAACTGATTGCCCGAACCGATGAAGATCTGAACGCCCTCGGCGTTGTCCACCAGCGATAGCACGTTGAGCATCATCTCCTTGGTTTCCAGGACGGAAAACAGGGATCGGACGTGCTCCAATTCCTCGATGCCCTGGATTTCGTCGAGCAGATTGGCCTGACCGCGAATGATCAACGCGCCGCCATCCTCATTCCCCGACCAGATCGCCAACCCGGACTCCACCACGTTGCTGACCAGCTCATCCAGATACGCCTCGTGGGACCGGAGTTCCGCCAGGATTTCGGCGCGCGCGTCGGCAAGGGAGCGGCCCATGAGGCGCGTGCTGAGGAAATTGGAGGCCTCGACCAGGGCCGATGGCCGCACATCGGCGGGGACTTCGATGATCCGGTTTTCGACCATGCCGGATTCGTGGACGAGCACTACCAGCGCTCGGCCGGGGCTCAGATTGACGATTTCGATGTGTTTCAGCGGCCCTTCCGACTTGGGCGCCATGACTAGCCCGGCACAGTGGGACAGTCCGGACAATACGGTCGTCGCCTTGTCGAGCAGGCCCTCGACACTGTTGCCCGAGCCCGCGAATTGCTCGGCGAGGCAGCGCCTTTCATCTTCGGGGAGATCGCCGATATTGAGCAGCCCGTCCACGAAGAGACGCAGCCCCATTTCCGTCGGCAGCCGCCCGGCCGAGGTGTGCGGCGAGTACAGGAGGCCCGCTTCCTCGAGGTCCGCCATGGTGTTGCGTATGGTCGCCGGCGACAGATTCAAGCCCGCCGCCAACCCGGACGCCATCGGCTGCGAAAGGCTCGTGCCCATGCGCTTCGAGAGAGTACGCGAGCCGATCGGTTCGCCGGTTTCGAGATAGGCGTCGACGATCTGGCGAAAGATGGCGCGCGAGCGCTGGTTGAGTTCCGAGACCAACATGTTCTTTGCTTGCGAAGCGTTACGTTTTCATGCCCGATGCAGCCATACCGCTCCGTCGGCGGTTTTCTTCGGACGTCCCCAACGGCGACCTCCTCTGCAACTTGGCGTGCAACAAATCGGCGTCCAATATGTAGCCTCGGTACCCCCCACCGTCAACGCGACCTGGGGTTTGCCTTTGGCCGGGGTTTACCTTTGGCCGGGGTTTACCTTTGGGGGGGCGCCGCGCTAGCCTATGACCAACAACGCCGCTCCCGATATCCGTGGGAAAATTCAAATGAGACCTTCCGGCCGTGCCCTCGACAAAATGCGACCCGTCGTTCTTGAGATCGACGTCAACAAGTATGCCGAGGGCTCGTGCATGGCCCGTTTCGGCGACACCCATGTTCTGTGCACCGCGTCGGTCGAGCAGCGGGTACCGCCGTTTCTTCGCGACAGCGGGCGCGGTTGGGTGACGGCGGAATACGGCATGCTGCCGCGTTCGACCATGGAGAGATCGGTGCGCGAGGCGGCACGCGGAGGGCAGGGAGGGCGCACCCACGAAATCCAACGGCTGATCGGACGCAGCCTGCGGGCGGTGACGGACCTCGCCGCCATGGGGGAAATGCAGGTTCGGGTCGACTGCGACGTCATTCAAGCCGATGGGGGCACGCGAACCGCATCGATCACCGGCTCCTATGTGGCGCTGCACCTGGCGTTTCGCCGGCTTGTGGATCTAGGCGTGTTGACCGCTATTCCGCTCACGGACCAGGTCGCGGCCGTCTCCTGCGGCCTGTACAAGGATACACCGGTTTTGGACCTGGACTACGCGGAGGACAGCACGGCCAAGGCCGACGCCAACTTCGTCCTTACCGGTCGCGGCGGCATCGTCGAATTTCAGGCCACGGCCGAGGAAACATCGTTCACCGAAGCG
>JAHCKI010000055.1 GCA_026125865.1 Rhodospirillales bacterium | reverse complement strand
CGCGTCGGACGGACGATCGCCGTCGCCCTGTAGAACGACGGACACAGTTTGGCCGCCTGCGCCACCTCGCCGCACAGGCCACAGGCGACGCAATCGGCATCGACGGCGACCGTCGGTCCGTCCTTCAGAGGATCGCGCGCCGGCCGCAGCGTCAGCGACGGGCAGCCGTTGAGCCTCATGCAGGCATGGTCGCCGACGCACACCTCCTCGTCGACGCCGTAACGGGACTTCGGCAGCGGCAGGCCGGCTTTCGCCCGTTCGGCATCGCGTCGTTTCTGCCGCCGGCGTCTGGCCAGCATACATTCGGCGTCGGAAACAACGACGCGGAGTCCGCGGTCGCGCAGATCCAGGGCGCGGCGAAGGATTTTCATCGTCCGCGCCAAGTCGTAGGAATAGACCCGGCGCAGCCAGCGCACGCCGATGGCGCGGAGGGTCCGCTCGATGGATACGCGGACGGGGCGCCCCCAGGGCGTGGATCCCGTCGACGGCACGTGTTGTTGACCCGTCGCCGAGGCATAGCCGTTCTCCAGGACGATCAGGAGCGCGTCGTGGCCGTTCCATTGCGCGTTGATGGCACCGGAAACGAGCCCGTTGTGCCAGAAACCGCCGTCGCCCATCACCGCGATCGTCGGCTGTCCGAGAGCCGGACCAACGGCCCCGCCGCTGGCCAGACTCATGCCGTAACCGAGCACGGTGCTGCCCATGTTGAACGGCGGCAGTGTTGAGAACGTGTTGCAACCGATGTCGGAAGAGATGTGCAGCGGCCCCCGTTCGCGCTGCAGCAGCTTGAGGGCCGTAAACACCGGCCGCTCGGGGCAGCCGGTGCAAAAGCCAGGCGGACGCGGGGGTGGTACCGTGGTCAACGTCGCCCGCGCGATCCCGATCTCCGCCTCCATGGCTTGAAAACGCTGCTTGATCAACTGCCCGGCGCGTTCGTCGGCATCGCCAAGAAAAGCGGCGAGACCGGCGCGCACCACATCGCCCGTGTACTCGCCGGCCGCGGGCAGCACGTCCTTGCCACGGATTCGGCAAGCCAAACCGCTAATCTGCGCGAGGGCCCGAATCTGCTGCTCGATGGACGCCGGATTGCCCTCTTCGACAATCACAACGCTGTCCTTGCCGTCGAGAAACGCCTCGATCTGCTCCGGCACCAGGGGATGGATCACGTTGAGGACCAGCATCGGGATCGGTGTATCACCGTACGCATCCGCCACGCCGAGAAGCCGCAGCGCCCTCAGCACCACGCCATAGGTACCACCCTGGAGAATGATGCCGATGCGCCGGCCATCGCCCGCGTGATGCTCGTTGAGATGCCGGTCGATGATGAACCGTTGCGCCGCCGGCAACCGCTCCTCCACCTTTTTCTTTTCCTGCATGAAGGTCGATGGAGGCAGCACGATGCGCGCGTAATCGTACCGGGCCGCGGGCAGCGGCTGGTGGGCGCCGAACCGGGGCGCGATATTGTCCTTGCACACGAACGAGCCGGTCATGTGCGCCGCTCGAATTCGCAGGCTCATGATCACCGGCAGACGGCAGGCCTCGGACAGATCGAAGGCCTGCTCCGTGAGTCCGACCAGCGTCGGCATATGATAGCGGGGGTCGATGAGCGGGATCGACGACTTCATAGCCGTCGCGTGGGTTCGCTCCTGGATGACGCTCGCCCCTTCGCCATAATCTTCACCGACGATGATCAGCGCGCCGCCGGTCACCCCGGCCGAGGCTAGATTGGACAAGGCGTCGGAGGCCACATTGGTGCCGACGATCGACTTCCAGGTGACGGCGCCACGCAACGGATAGTGAATGGAGGCGCCGAGCAGCGCCGCCGCGCCGGCCTCGCTCGCCGAGGCTTCGAATTGAACGCCGAGGGGATCGAGGACAGGATCGCGTGCCTCGGCCAGCACGTCCATGAGATGCGAAACCGGCGCACCCGGGTAGCCGCCGACGTAAGCGACACCAGCCTGCAGCAACGCCTTGGTGATGGCGAGTATGGCCTCGCCTTCGAAGACCTGCCCCTCTCCTAGCGTGAGCTTGATCACGTCCTCGGCGAACGAGCGCTCCATGCCGGAAGCGCCCGCCGGACCCGCCCTGTCGTGGAATTGCGGCAACACGTTCACGACATCGACCATCCGGGTTTGATGCCGGGTCCGCCGCGACCGCCCCCGCGGGCGGGTGTGCGATTGATGGCGAAGCCCTGATTGAACGCGGCACGGGTGATCAGCGTGAATTTGAAGGCCCAGCCCCCGGCGAATGCCGCCAGACCACCCAGCGCGAGACCGGGCGCAGCGACGGGATCGACCAACAGACCGACGGCGATCAGGACGATCGGCATGAAGTTCCCCCCTAGGACGAACGGCAGCCGCAAGCCGTCGAACGCATCAAGGGCGCCTTTCGGTGCAGCGGTCTTCAGCGCGGCGAGATAGCGGAACCACAGCCACCACCGCAATCCGATCAGGACGAGCACGACGCAGGCGGCGGCCGTCTCGATGCCGGTGTCGACGATGTCAAGGGCGTTTGCCGCCAGGAACAACCCGCCGCCTTCGACGACGCCGGTCACCAGCAGCAACAGCACCACCCGCGCCTCCCGCCATGCCGGAATGCCTTTCGCCGCGTGGACCATCCGTGCCTGACAGTAGAGGAACACCAGCCCGAAAAGGGCAGTCAGGACCGCCAACACTGCCGACTCGAACAGGACGGCGGCGAAACCGGTGACGAACAGAGGGCCGCTGGTCAGGGCCTCCCGCGTCATCCACGACGTGCGCGGGTTGAAGATGACGTTGATGAAGCGCCAGGGGCGGCCGATCTCCAACCAGACGCAGAACAAACCGGTGGCGATGAACGCCAATGACGCCAGCCCAAATCCCATGAACGCCGTTCCGGCGAGGGCCGCTGCGGCCGCGAAAGCCGCAAGGCCGGTGCCGGCGCCGCCGCACATGAAGTTACCGGCTGCACGCCAGTCCCAGTGCCGTTGCAGCCAAGGTGAGGCCCCCGGCGACACCGTTCCCGCATCGGTGCGCGGCGGGTCCGGCGGGTCGTCCGGTTGCTCCCCGTTCCCGCTCGCCTTCGCCCACAGATAATGGAAGCCGGGGCCCGTGCCTACCGCTTCATGCATCGCAAAATGCCGGTGCCGCCGCAGCAACGTCGAGACATTGCTGTCGGGATCGTCGAGATCGCCGAAATGAAGGGCATCGGCGATACACGCATTGACGCACGCCGGCGTCGCTTCCGGGTCGATGCCCGGGGTCAGCGCGCGCGCCCGACCGCTGTCGATCCGGTCGGCGCAGAAGGTGCATTTCTGGGCGACGCCAAGGCGGCGCGTGTCCTCCCGCACCGCCTCGCTGTCCATCCTCATGGCCGCCGACCCATAGGCAAAGCGTGGGCGGTCGACCTTGTAGCGAGCCTGATAAGGACAAGCGACGGCGCAGTAGGCGCAGCCGATGCAAAGGTCGTAGTCGATGGTGACGATGCCGTCGGATCGCTGGCCGGTCGCCGTCGATGGACAGACATGCATGCACGGCGGGTCGGCGCAGTGCATGCAACCCACCGGAACGAACGTTCTCAGCACGTTGGGGAACTCACCGGACTCGATGTCCAGAACCTTCCGCCATTGCACGCCCGGCGGCGTGGCGTTGGAGTGCTTGCACGCGGCGGTACAGGTCTGGCAGCCGACGCAGCGGTCGAGATCGGCGACCATCGCCCATCGGGTCATTGCGGCCCCCCGATACGGCGAAGAGCGACCTTGACCAGATCGCTGCCCGAACCGGTGGCGTCGGTCAGGTCCAGCAGCATCGGCGTCAACCGGTTCATACTGGGGACCTTGAAGTTCTTCGCCACCGGCGTCGCCCAATGGTCGAACTGCCCAATCATCAACAGCGTATCCGGGCGGATTCCGTTGCGGAGGACAGCAAAGCCACGGGTGCTGGCGATCGGCGAGCGGACCTCTACCCGGTCCCCCGCGCTGATCCCCAGTTCGGCGGCTCTGCGGGCGTTGATGACCACACCGCCATGACCGGCGATGTTGTCCGCAACCTCCTTGATCACCTGGATATCGACGTTGGCGCCCCAGGCGTACTGCATGCTGCGGGCGGTCACCAGCCAGAACGGGAAATCGTCGATGTCGATATCGAAGTTCTCCGCCAACGCGCGCTCGAACAGCCCCGGATAGTCCTTCCATATGGGCAGCGGATCATATTCTTCGAGTTGCGAGTCCCACCAGCTTATGCCGCGCTCATGCAGGCGATTGGCGAGTTGCCGACCGACGCGGTACAGGCGCTCCTGATAGGGCAGCTCGAAGCGCAACTCGTTGGCGATGATCGACGGGTACAGGTACCAGTCCAGCTTTGGAAACGGCGCAACGCGAAAACCGTGTTCCAGATAATAGTCAAGTCCCTGGTTGTCGGCGCCGCCGGATAGCTCGGCGCTGGCGGCGCGGCAGATCGCATCCCAGATCTCCTCGACCGAGTGGCTTGCATCGGGTTGCAGCGAGAAGTCATAGCCCTCGCCCTTGAGCGGGACACCGGCGGCGCCCTTGGCGATCGCGTGATTATATTCGGCAAGAAGGCCCAGGCGCTTCGCGAGTTCCGTCGTGATCCAGGTGAAATCGCGGGCTTCGCCGTGCGGTGTTACCGCCGGTTGCCGTAAGGCAAAGCCCTGCTTGTCCCAGTACTGCTCGAAATACTTGGTGCCGCCGATACGAATGAGTTGCAGGCTTTCGAGATCGGTGCATTCCGGAAGAAGCACATCCGCATAATGGTTGGTCTCGTTTCGGCTGTAAGCGAACGCGACCGTAAACGGGAAACGCGCGATCGTTTGTTCGATCTTTTCCGTTTCCCAGAATGATATTGCCGGGTTGGTGCGATAAACGATCCACACGTCGGGCACGGTCGGTTCCGGCCAATGGTCGGGAGCATTGTCCTGCATCATCCAGGCGATGTGGGTGGGACCCAGCGCCTGACTCCAAGGGGAGTTGGCCACCAAAGGGATCAGGGTGCGGTTGGCGTTGCGCACTTCGGGGCGGCTGATCCAGTGCTCCTTGTCGGTGGGATTCATGGGGTAATCCATGAAACCGTCGGGTCCCACCTTGACACTGGCCTGGCGCGAGGTTGCCGGCCGGTTGAGGCGCACCGTCGTACCGAGCATGCCGCCCGGAACTTCGAGGGCCCCGACCAGACAAGCGATGGTTGTCCGGGCCCAAACGCAGTCGAATCCGCCCCAGCCGTTGTTGACGGTCTTGCCGAGGGTGATGCAAACCGGACGCAGGGGCAGCGTCTCGCCTTCGATTTCGATGGTCTCACCGATGCGGGCGTGCTCCAGGAAGTCGATGGCGACACGACGGATGGTCTTGACGGGCACGCCGCATACCTTCGATGCCCAGTGCGGAGAGTACGGCTCAACGTGCGCGACTAGTTTTTCGAACGCCGACATGCACCGTTCGGGTTTGTGGTGCCATTCTTGGCCATCGGCCCCGATTTCGAGACCTTTCTCCACCAGGAAGGGCGCCTCCAGAACCGGTTCCGCGCCCGGCGTATCGAACGGCACCGGGCTATCGGTCAAAGCGTCCCAGATCAACGGCTTTCGGGTTTCGGGATCGCGCATGTAATACCCGAAGCGGCCGAGCAAGTACGGCGCCGAGGTGCGGTGTTTGATGAAGTCCAGATCCAGTCGCTCGCGCGGATGCTCGTGCAACATCACGTGCAGCATGGCATAGAGAAATGCGGCATCGGTTTTGGGCTTGATCGGAATCCATTCGGTGGAACAGGCGCCGGTGACCGAAAGATGCGGCTCGACCTGAACCCGCTTGATGCCGCGTGCCCGCGCGTCGGCGTTGCGCTTGACGCCGCAGACGCCGCCCGAAGCCTCGACATTGGAACCAAACGACACAAGATATTCACAGAGCGGCGTGTCGGGGCAGACCGTGAACGCGCGATGCCAGAATTCGCCGTACAGATGCTCTGAATGATAGCATTTGACGCCCTGACCGCTGCCGAAACCGAAGTCGACCGGTCCCCACGCCGCCAGCAGCGCGGGAAAAGTCCCCATGTACGCCGTCGGGGTGCCGGCGCCGCCGAAGCTGACCGCAAGACGGGGATAGCCGGAGCTGTCCATGAGCCCCTTGCCGCGCGCCTCCAGCAGCGCGCCCGCCACTAGGTCAAGCGCCTCGTCCCAGGAGATGGCGACAAAACCCGGATCTTCGTTCCGTCCCTTCTTCGGATTGGTCCGTTTCATGGGTGAGCGGACGCGATTGGGATTGTATGTCTTTTGGATGAGACCGTACGCCTTGACGCAGACCTTGCCGCCGGCGGGATGAACCTCCGCGGCGGTGAAGTTCGGGGCCACCTCCGTGGCGACGCCGTTCTCGATCCGCACGGTCAAAAGGTCCGGCCCCGAGACGCATTGATAGCAATACGTCGCGATCGACCGGTCGGCGCCGGCAGGGTTGCGGCTCATTGCGGCGTCAAGGGTTCGCGGTCGACCTTATTCTTTCGTTTTTGGTCCTTGGCTCTTAGCCGTTCGACGGTCTTGGCCCGCTCCACAATGAACCGCGAATGCGTCCCCTTCGCAATGGGTTCGACCTCATCTTCGGCGGTAACATCCAACTCGACCAGGCGTCCTTTGACGGCGGTGACGGTCGCCTTCACCACCACCGCCATATCCGGGAGCGTCGGCGCCGTATGCTGAACGGCGATCGCCGTTCCCACGGAGTCTTCATCCTCGTCCAAGTGCTGCAGCAGCAGATCGCGGCAGCAATGTTCGATGTCGCGGACGAGGTCCGGCGTGGAATAGACGCGGCCTTCTTCACCCATGAAACCGATCGTGCGACCGCGATCAACCACCAGTCGTCGCTCGAACGAGACGCCCGGTTGCAGGCTAGCCTTCATGTTCCCTCCCCAGCGCCCGGCTCTTTGAGCACGGTCGTGCTCCAGGCCATTGATTTCTAGAACAAACTCTAGGGCTTCTGGCGTCTTTTCCGTAAAACCGTACGACAATACAACAATTGCTTTGGGAGGTTCAAGCAACCATTTCCGACATGTTTCTGAACCGTCTGTAAAGGTGGGACGGGTTGGAATGATTGGCGCAGCACGAACCGCAACCCTACCGCGCGGCGCCTCCGTCGCCCGACGACGGCATCTTCACCACGTCCCCCGCGACCACAGGGTCTCGGCCCCTACTCGATCGTCACAAGATCGTCTCCATTCCACCCGTGTGAGAAAAGAAATTTGGGCTTGATATAGCCTTGTACTTCTGTACCGGTCTCACGCTGCGCGTGGATTGATCGAAAGCAGTTCGGCTTCGATCTGGCGGCGCCGCTCCATGAGATCGTAGTCGTTCTGGAGGCCGAGAAAGACCCCCTCGGATATCCCGAAGTAGCGGGCAAGACGGAGATCGGTGTCCGCCGTGACCGACCGCTTGCCGAGGACGAGCTCGTTGATCCTCCGTGGCGGGACATGGACGGCACGGGCCAGCGCATTCTGGCTGAGGCCCAACGGCTTCATGAACTCTTCAAGCAGAATTTCGCCCGGATGAGGGTTTGGCAGCCGCTCGCCGTCAGTCATGGTAGTCGACAATCTCGACATTGCTCGGCCCTCCTTCGGTCCACACGAAACAGATCCGCCACTGATCGTTGATCCGCACGCTGTTAGCGCAGCTTGCGCAGCGCCGTCAACTTGCCGCCGGCCGACGCCTAGGCACGCACAGCCGCCATGAAGGCTTCCGTCAGGCTCCATAACGTACCTGCCGTCCGTCGGCGTCGATGAGGATCGCTGCGTGCGCGTCTCCCGCCGTCAGGATCGTTTGTGCCGCCTCCTTCGGAGCGACGGCGATCGCCGTCGATAAGGCGTCGGCACCCATGGCTGTGTCCGCGACCACGGAAACGTTGATCCAGCTTTGCGCCGACCGCCCGGTGCGGGGATCGAACAGGTGATGCCGTTTGCCGTCGGCATCGAATGTCGTCGACAATGGACTCGACGTCGCCACCGCCCGATCGGAGAGGGTCAGCGCCCCGGCCAATTCCCGCCCGTCCGGCAGTCCGACACCGATGCGCCACGGTCGGCCATCGGCCCGTTCTCCCAGTCCGCGGTATTCACCGACGTTGACCAGCACGTGAGAGAAACCATGCTCGCGCATCCGTTCGGCGACGCGGTCGGTGGCATAGCCTTGCGCGATGCCGTTCAGGGTCGCCACCATACCGGGATCGGCGAACGCCAGTCGATGGCGTCCGATCCTGAGCCGCCGCCAATCGACCAGCGTTCGCGCCCGTTCCAACGCTGCTTCCAGTTTGGCCGGAGTCCGCTGCCCCAAGACATAAGCCTTCCACAGCGGCTGCACCGTCACATCGAAGGCGCCGCCACTGATCTCGGAAATATGGGCCGCGACCATCAGGACATCCACCAAGTCCGCGGGCGGATCATCGAGGACGCCCGTCGCGTTCAGGGACGACAGCGCCGAGTCCTCGCGGTGCAAGCTGAAGATCCGTTCGATGCGGCGGATTTCCGCGACGGATTCAATAATCGCGGTTCGAGCCCGCTTGCCGTCACCATCGCGAATGGTGAGCGTCGCTTCCGCTCCCAATGCCCGCCCACGCCAGCGCACCATCGGCCCGTCGGCGAGCGCCGCCGGGGTGATCCAGGACGCCGCGCCGGCGGCCACCAATTGCAGCACCCGGCGGCGGGTAAACGGCTGATTGATCATCCGTGTGCCGGCGCGGTCCGCCGTCCCTTCTTGCGTGCAACCCGTTCCGGAATGCATTGCCTCGGGTCCTCGATGATCGTTACGCAGTCGAGACACTGAAAGCATTCGTCGTAGTCGATGCGCCCGTTCGACTCGATGGCACCGTAGTCGCATTTTGCCTTGCAGAACTGACACGGAGCGCCGCATTCCGCCCGCCGCCGGATCCAGTCCAGCCGGCGCACTTTTCCCACCAGGGCGAGCGCGGCGCCCAATGGACACACGTAGCGGCAGAACCCCTTGAACATGAACGCCCCCAACACCAGCCAGAACACAGCATAGACGACATAGGGCGCGTCCCGAACGAAGATGAGGGTGATGGCGGTCTTGAATGGTTCCACTTCGACCAGAAGATCGGCCGCCGCTGTGGAAACGATCGTGGTGACGATCAGCAACGCAAGGACAATATACTTCACGCGTTTCAGGCGGCGATCATCCGTTGGATGGACACGAAGTTCGGGCAATCGCAGCCAGCGTCCCAACACGTGGGTGAACTCCTGCAGCGCGCCATAGGGGCATAGCCAGCCGCAGAAGAAACCCCGCCCCCACACGACCAGCGAAACCAGCGTGACCGCCCAGATCAGCAGGACGACCGGCTCATAAAGCAGGAACACCAGACTGTCCCCTTCGACGAGGCTCCGCACGATGCCGACCGGCGTCACGATACTGAGCTGTCCCTGCGCCCACCAACCGACGACAACGACAGTCACCGCCAAGATCCCAAGGCGGATCAGGCGAAAGCGCGGATGGCGCGCTAGCCATTGAAGCCGCGATGCAATCAGCCACAGCAGCGGCGCCAACACGGCGACAAGCACCGCGAAGGTCACGGCGCGATCCTCGATCGCCGCGAGCCAAGGCGGGGTGTTCTCCACGGTTATCGGCGCGTCAAAAAACCGATCCGGTGCATCGTAGGAAAACTCGAAATCACGAACTCCCGGCTCCGGAAGCAGGGTGCCGTGTTCGCGAATGACACGAACGACGAAGGACCATGGTGACGAGGGGTCAAACCCCAAACGCGTGTCCGCCCACACGATCATGGCCTGATCGAATTCCGGGATACCCTCCGCCAAGCCGATCGCCACATCCGCATCGTGAAGCGATACCGGAAAACCATCCTGATGGGCGATAAGGCGGCCCGGTTCGGTGTTGCGGATGAAGTCGTCGTCAACAAGACGATGACGGCCATTGGCCAGAACCAGTATCGGCTCTTGATGGCGGTCAAAGGTTCGTTTCAGTGCTGTCACCGTCTCGCTGTCCAACGCGGCACGAGCAATGCTGGGCGGCCCCAGATCCACCACCCAGATATCGAGATAATCGCCGTTTGGATCGGCGTCAGCGTCGGGGTCATCGTCTTCCCATAGACTTCCGGCATAGGCCGCCTGAAGTTCGCCATTGGATATCCGAATGTTCCGTGCGATTCCCTGCTCGACCAACGCCGGCCAATCCAGATCCTCATCATGGTCGGTCAAGGGAAGCGCGGCTGCGCGGTGGACAACACCACGCATACGCTCGCGTGCGACCTGCAACGCCGCGGATAGGATCGATTCATTGGCGATACGGACGGACGCAGTCGCCTTCGTGATTCCATCGAGATAGACGTGGGTCGAGCCGGTATCCTGCGTCGATCGGTCACGGCTGGCAGCGATGGTGATGGAATTGCCGATCGAGAGGCCACGATACTGCTGAAGAAAGGCATGGAAGGGAGCAGTCCCGAGACCGGAGACAAAAATCGGTTCGTTTTGATCCAAAACCGAAACGTCGAGAAAGCGACCATCCTTGTCGAGCATGATGAGAAGATTCATCGGATCACCGGCGAACCCGGCAATCGGCGCCAAGGGCCGTGATTCGAATATGTAACCGGCGACCTCGCCGTCCGATGTCTCTATAGTCCAGACTCCGTCCATACCGACCGGCTCACCGAGCCGGTAAGGTGGCATCACCAAGTCACGGAGTTCGGATTCGCTAAGTTCTGCCGCTGCATTCAAGGAATTACATGCAAATGCAAAGACAAGAAAGATAACTGCTAGAACTCTGGCTCGGAAATACATTATTTGTAGTTAGCTCCGAGTCTTTGTTATTTCATTTTTTATAACTATCCAATCTCAATATTGGATAGTTTCCAGAACCAAAATCAATTCGGCTGCAAGGTGGCGAGGAATTTGCCGGCGTCCGGCTCACCGCCGTCGGCC
>JAHCKI010000054.1 GCA_026125865.1 Rhodospirillales bacterium | reverse complement strand
GCGATCGCCTTCGGCCCACTCGAGCCTCGCCTCAATTCGCTTCTCCGACCAACCATCAGTGCTATCGCCTATGACCGAACCCGTTAACGTCGTGGGTGATAGGCTCAGGCTGGCATGTGGCTCACCCTTCGACAGGCTCAGGGTGAGGTATTCCCTCCTATTTAAATCAGTACCTCATGGTGAGCCTGTCGAACCATGAGGCCAAAGCAGCCTGAGCCTGATGCGCACACCGCACCGTCATGCTATGGAATCGGCGTGACGAGGACAATGTAAAGATCGGGATGAAGGATCGACATGAAAGATCGGCCCGATTCGCCGCCGACGGCTCGATCGCGGCAGGGGCTGCTCGCCTGGTACGACCGCCATCGCCGTGACCTGCCGTGGCGGGCGGTTGCGGGCGAGCGGTCGGACCCCTATCGTGTGTGGCTCAGCGAAATCATGTTGCAGCAGACGACGGTGGCGACCGTCCGCCCCTACTTCACGGCGTTCATCGCCCGCTGGCCGCGTATCGAAGACCTCGCGGCGGCCGCCCTCGACGATGTTCTCGTGGCCTGGCAGGGGCTCGGCTATTACGCCCGCGCGCGCAACTTGCACGCCTGCGCCCGTGTGGTCGCCGAAGTCCATGGCGGTCATTTCCCCGACACCGAGGAACAGTTACGATCGTTGCCGGGGATTGGCGACTACACCGCCGCCGCCATTGCCGCCATCGCTTTTGACCGTCAGACCATAGCCGTCGACGGCAACGTGGTGCGGGTCCTGGCCCGCCTCCATGCCATAGAAACGCCCCTTCCCGCGGCCAAGGCGATCATTGCGCGGCTGGCGCAGCAACTGGCCCCGAGCAATCGGTCAGGCGATGTTACGCAAGCCTTGATGGATCTGGGCGCGACGATCTGTACACCGCGTAACCCCGACTGCGGCTCCTGCCCCTGGTCCGTCGACTGCCTTTCGTGCGGCGAGCGCAGGCCGGAGTATTTCCCGGTAAGGGCCGCGAGAAAGGCGCGGCCAATTCGTCACGGCGTGGCTTTCTGGTGCCGTCATCCCAACGGCGCGGTGCTGTTGCGGCGCCGCCCGAATTCAGGCTTGCTCGGCGGCATGATGGAAATACCGTCGACGGCGTGGAGAGAGGCACCCTGGAGCCAATCCGAAGCGATCGCGGTCGCGCCGATACAAGGTCATTGGCGGCAATTTCCGGGTATGGTCAGCCATACCTTCACCCACTTCCTCCTCGAATTGGAAATCCTCGCCGCGACCGTCACCGAATCCATGACAGACAGCGTTTGGTGCCAGCCGAACCGCTTCGGTGACTACGCCCTTCCGACCGTCATGAAGAAAATCGCCCGGCACGCTCTGGCCTCGGAACAATGATGCCGAGCGAAACCCCCCGGGGAGTGTCTCGGAGAGGCCTCTAAAGACCGACGGCTCTTGCCAGACGGCTTGATTGCCAGGAGCTTACCGGGCGGGAAACAACATCGTCGCCGGTTCGCACCATGTCCCAGGCCCACGACCCTTCCGATTTGAACAGCGCCTTGAGCAAGGCGCTGTTGGCGGCGTGCCCGGTGCAGATCCCCTCGAAATGGCCGATGATGGGGGCTCCGGCCAAATACATATCGCCAATGGCGTCCAACGCCTTGTGGCGCACGAACTCATCGTCGTAACGCAACCCCTCGTCATTCAGCACCGCGTCGTCACTCACGACGACGACGTTGTCCAACGATCCGCCACGCGCCAAGCCGGCGTCCCGCAACCGCTCGACATCCCTCAAAAAACCGAACGTGCGCGCCCGCGCCAACTCGCGCTTGAACATGCCGCGGTGGAGACCGAGGTCGATGGACTGGCGGGCGATGGCCCGGCTTTCGAAATCAATTTCCATGGAAACGGAAAAACCCTTCCCTGGACTAAGGGTCGCGGACCAGCCGTCGCCGCCGACGCCAACCGGCGACAGAATACGAATGGCGCGACGCGGGCTCGCCTGTTCGACAATGCCCGCGCATTCGACCAGAAACACAAAGGGTCCGGAACTGCCGTCCATGATCGGCACCTCCGGGCCATCGATCTCGATGGTCGCGTTATCGATTCCCAGTCCGGCCAGCGCCGCCATCAGATGTTCGACCGTGCCGACGGTCACGGCCTGATCATTGGCGATGACCGTGCACAGCCGGGTGTCGACCACGTTGTCCCAGATCGCCGGGACCACGGCGCCGCCCGGGATATCGGTGCGAACAAAGTTGATGCCGGCATTCGGTGCCGCCGGCAAAAGTCGCATGGACACGCGCACGCCGGAATGCAGTGCGATGCCCGAGCAATGAATCGGGCTTCGCAGCGTCTTCTGCGCCACGAATCCCCGTACGTCGTATCGCTCAAAGCTGTCGACGCCGAGCGTCACAGTGTTCGTATCCGGTGCCATTTGCCGCAAGAGCCGACCTCTTCACTTCGGACCGTCTAAACCAGCCCTTTTCTTCTACAAATCCCGCACCGCCCAATATAGATATCAATATATAAAGAGAGTGCTTCAAGTGAATTGATAACAAGATCACTTGAAGCACTCAAATCACTCTTTGTTACCGAGTGTTACCTTACGCCCAACCGAATCTCTCAGTTGGCTTGTCGGCGTAAAAACGCCGGAATATCGAGAAGATCTTCCGTCGGTTCGGACACCGGCAGGCGCTCCTCCGCGGAGACACCGCCCAAACGCCTTGGCCGCTCCAAGGGCCGCGGTTGCGTGGGGGCTCGGTCCGCAATTGATTCGACAACGGTGGGCCGCGATGCCCGTCCGCCGCCGGTAACGCGGGCGATCAATCCCGCCACGCCATGTTTGACACCGCGCTCTTCGACGGTCGCGGGCGCGCCGCCTCTGGCTTTCGTTTCGTGTGAACGCGAATCCTGCGCCCCATCGGCGGAGGTGTGATCAGCCGGCAGCGGCGGAATGAACGCATCCTGTTTCACGGCCGCCTGATCCGGCGCGCTGGCCGCCATTGTTGCCGGCACTTCCGCCGCCGTCGCTTTAGCGTCCGCGACCATGGCTCCCTCGCCGTCGGTCTGTCCGGTGTCCTCGTCCACATCGACGCCCGGGGTAGCGATCGCCGTGTTGCCGATGACGATCTTCTGTTCGGCCGTCCGCGCCTTGGACGACATATCGGACACCGCGTCGGACAGGTTGAGCAACGTCGGTACCGGCTTAGCCGCCGTGTTGATATCCATGCCCGTGGCAACAACAGAAACGCGCATAACGCCCGACATATTCTCGCTGAAAGTCGATCCGAAAATAATGTAGGCGTCGGGATCCACCTCGGAGCGAATTCTGTTCGCGGCTTCATCAACCTCGAACAAGGTCATATCGTCGCCACCCGTGACATTGATCAGAATGCCGCGCGCTCCCTTCATGGTGGTATCGTCGAGCAGCGGGTTGGAAATGGCGGCCTCAGCGGCCTCCAGAGCACGGCGTTCGCCCGAGGCTTCGCCGGTCCCCATCATCGCCTTGCCCATCTCGCTCATCACCGCCCGGATATCGGCGAAATCGAGGTTGATCAGACCCGGCATGACCATGAGATCCGTAACCCCCCGAACACCGGAATAGAGAACGTCATCGGCCATCTTGAAGGCGTCGGCGAAGGTCGTCTTCTCGTTGGCGACGCGGAACAGATTCTGGTTGGGGATGATGATGAGGGTATCGACGAAGGACTCCAGTTCCTCGATCCCTTTCTCGGCAATCCGCATCCGGTGCCCGCCCTCGAAATGAAACGGCTTGGTGACGACTCCGACGGTGAGGACACCCTGTTCGCGCGCTGCACGTGCGATCACCGGGGCGGCGCCGGTACCGGTGCCGCCACCCTTGCCGGCGGCGATGAACACCATGTTGGACCCGCGCAGCTGCTCGACGATGTCTTCCATCGATTCCTCGGCGGCGATACGGCCGATGTCGGGCCGGGAACCGGCGCCAAGCCCTTGTGTGATGGTCGTTCCGAGCTGCACGCGACGCTCGGACTGGGATTGGGCAAGAGCCTGTGAATCGGTATTGGCGACGACGAACTCGACGCCTTCGAGTTGCGAACGAATCATGTTGTTGACGGCGTTGCAGCCCGCACCCCCGACACCGATAACCGTAATTTTCGGCTTCAGCTCGTGATTGGGGGTTTCGATAGGTACGCTCAGGTTGATGGTCATGAAGGCCTCCGCTCCAAATTCAGGAAACACCTAAAAGTTTTCTCGCAGCCAATGGCCGATCCGGCCGAAGCGGCTCGGTGGTTTGCCCGCGGGCTGGTACATGGTGGTGTCCACCTCCGCGGTGTTTTCGACGGCGTAACGCAGCAGCCCCATCACCGTGGCGAAGGCGGGCCCCGTCGCCGCTTCCGGCAGTCCTCGAACCGGTCTCGGCCGCCCGATTCGAACCTGCTTGTCCAGGATCTTGCCAGCCAAATCGGCCGCTCCCGGCAATTGACACGCCCCTCCGGTCAGCACGACCAAACGGCCAGAAAGACGATCAAAACCGGCGTCTTCGAGGCCCGAGCGCACCATCTCGAAAATTTCTTCCATGCGCGGCCTGATCACGCCCACCAGTTCGGAGCGCTTCAATGGCCGCGGTTCCGAAGCCCGGTCGTCGATGGGGGGAATCTCAATAAGGAACAGGTCATCCGACGGCGACGGAACACAACTGCCGAACAGCGTCTTGACGCGTTCGGCCTGAACCAAGGGTGTGGACAAGCCACGGGCGATATCGCTCGTCACCTGGGAGCCGCCGACCGCGATGGTGTCGGTATGAACAACCTCGCCATCGAAAAACACGGCAAACGTCGTGGTGCCGCCGCCCATGTCGATGACGGTGACGCCGAGATCGGCCTCGTCGTCGTTCAAGCTACCGAGCGCCGCCGCGTACGGTGAAACCACCTTCCCCGAGATATCGAGGTGACAGCGATAGATACAGGTCGCCAAATTGCGCACGGGGCCGCTCGCGGCGCTGACGACGTGCAGATTGACGCCGAGGCGCTGGCCAAACATACCGCGCGGATCGCGAACCCCTCTCGTGCTGTCGACGCTATACCCGACCGGAACCGTGTGAAGAACGTCGTGATCCTCGGGGATGTCGTTGAGAATCGTGTTGGTATCAAGAATCCGGCGCAGGTCCGCATCGCCGATCTCGTGCCCGGCAATGGCGACCTCGTAAGCGACCAGATGTGAGCGCGGCAAACCGGCCGTCACGTTGATGGTGACTTCGCGGATATTCTCCCCGGTCATGCGCTCGGCCGATTCGACGGTGGCGCGAATGGCGACTTCGGCGGCGTCCAAATCGACGATGTTGCCGCGGCGCACGCCATTGGATTCGTGATGCCCGAAACCGACGACGCTCAGTTCGCCTTCGGCATCGAGCTTTGCGATAAGGCAGGCGATCTTTGTCGTCCCCACGTCGAGCGCGGCGACAAGTCCGCTCTTTATCTTCGGCTGCACCGGTTTCGTGTTCCTCTTCAAACCGCCCTCGTGCGGGACACTCGTTTTTTCACAAGCTATCTCCCGAAAGCACCATATGTTTGGTCAACGCGCAAGACGTTGGCACCACATATTGCGCCACATTGCAAGTAACCCTTCCGAAACAGGGCACTTGGCCGGTTTTTTCAAGTATCTCGTCCCTCGCGAACCGGTTTACTCCGCGGCTGCGCCTGCCGAATGTTGACCTGATTCGGCAAACGGAGGTCGAGTTCCCGGATGTTGCGACCGAGAACATCGTACTTGGTCTGGTACCCGGCAAGCCGTTCCCAGGCGGCGTCCGCCCCCTCCTCCGGCAACAGAACATCAATGCCGCCGGAGAACCGGAGGTTCCAACGCCGACCCCCGACGCGAACGGCGGCGTTCACCCGCTCCATGAGGGTGGGGTGACGTTTCAGGGTCGCGATCAATTCCGCGGCATGGTGGGGAGCGTCCACGCCGACGACGACAATCAACCCTGGAAACCGGCTGACGTTGTGGTCATCGATCATCGCGCCCTCTTCATCGACGAGGGCAAATTCACCCTTGTTCTGCCAAAGGGCGAGGGGGCGCCGTTCGGTTACGCGCACGAACACCAAATCGGGCATCATCCGCTCCACCGAAGCGGACTGTATCCACGGCAGCGCCGCGACCCGGGCTCGCGCCGCCTCAAGATCGATGGCGAGGATCGGCGACCCCCGACGAATATCGAGCGCATCAAGGATGGTTTGACTGGAGGTTTCCTTCCGCCCGACGATAAGCACCTGTCGAACGCTCAATCCTGCATCGACCGTTGAGGCAACGGTCGATTGGACCATGCGATCGGCCACACGTCCCGGCCATCCCGATTGGACTAGGATCCAAACGCCGCCAAAGGTGACCAGGAGCGCGAGCGCGGGAAGGCCCAGTCGCGACGTTCGCGTTCGCCACCAAGGTACGACGCGTTTGCGGCGTTGCCCCTTTTTCGTGGCCGCCATCTTGGACAGCCCCAGCAACCGATCTAAGTTCAGGAATCGCACTCTGCGTTCTCCACCATCCACTGCACGAGTTGTTCGAAAGTGATGCCGACGTGCGCCGCCTGTTCGGGAACGAGCGACGTCGGTGTCATGCCCGGCTGAGTATTGACCTCAAGCATGTACAGGGTCGTTCCGTCGAACCGGAAGTCGGCGCGGGAGACTCCACGGCAGCCCAGTGTCGCATGGGCAAGCCGCGCCAGCCGCAAAGCCTCATCGAAGACAGCCGGATCGACGTCGGCGGGGATGACATGGGCGGAACCACCGGGCGCGTACTTGGCGTCATAGTCGTAGAATCCGCGCTCGGTTGTAATCTCGGTTACGGTCAGCGCGGTATCACCCATGACCGCAACGGTGAACTCTCGGCCGGCGACGAAGCGCTCGACCATGACCTTGTCGGCGAACGGCCAGGCGTCATCATCGAGCGGCCTGAAATTGTCGGCCTCACGCACGATGTGAACACCGACGCTGGAGCCCTCGTTGATGGGCTTGAGCACGAACGGCGGCGCCATCGTCTTTCCGGCCGCCAGGGTTTCGCGATCGACGATCCTGTGCTCGGGCACCGGAATGCCGGCATCGGCGAAAAGGCGTTTGGCCATGGGCTTGTCCATGGCCAGAGCGGACGCGAGCACGCCGGAATGGGTGTATGGAATACCGAGGATGTTGAGCAGACCCTGGATGCAACCGTCCTCGCCGTAACGACCATGCAAGGCGTTGAAAACGACATCGGGTCGCGGTGTCAACGCGGTGAGCAGCGTCGACATATCGCGTTGCAGATCGATGACGGCGACATCGTATCCGGCCGAGCGCAAACCGTTGGCGCACGCGGCACCGCTGACCAGCGAAACCTCCCGCTCGGCGGACCACCCGCCCATCAACACCGCCACTCGTTTCGTCATTGCGCCACCTCTTTCAGCGAACGTGTGGAATCGGGAACGCCGATGCGGCGGATTTCCCATTCGAGGCGAATACCCGATGTTTCGAAGACGCGACGCCGCACCGTCTCACCGAGCGTTTCCAGTTCGTGCGCCGTCGCCGAACCGGTATTGATCAGGAAGTTGCAGTGCTTCTCGGACACCATGGCGCCGCCGCATCGAAGTCCTCGGCATCCGGCCGCGTCGATCAATTGCCAAGCCTTGTGTCCCGGCGGATTGGCGAAGGTGCTGCCGCCGGTCCGGGTGCGTGTCGGTTGCGTCGCATCTCTCGTGGCCTTGATTGCCTCCATCCGCCGATCAATGGCGTCGGACGCATCGGGATGCCCCCGCAGCAGCGCGGAAAGAAAAATCCAATCTCCGGGAACACCGCAGAAGCGGTACCCAAAGCCCAAATCGGTCGCATCGCGCCGATACAACCTGCCGGCGGCGTCAACGGCTTCCACACTAACGACAACGTCCTTGATCTCCGCGCCGAACGCGCCTGCATTCATGCGCAGCGCCCCGCCGATGGTGCCCGGAATGCCGGAAAAAAACTCAAGGCCCGCGATACCGGCATCGCGGGCGACGCCTGCAACATTGACATCCAAGGCCCCGGCGCCGGCGGTCACTTCATGCCCGCTGACGTCGATGGCGGCGAAACCTCGGCCGAGCCGAACGACGACGCCGGTGACGCCGCCATCGCGAATGAGCACATTCGATCCGACACCCAGGACCGTCACCGGAATGTCGGCGGGTTTCAATGCGAGAAACGCCGCCAGATCTTCTGCGTCCGCCGGCCGAAACATGACCTCGGCCTGCCCGCCGACGCGAAACCAGGTGATCTTCGCGAGGGGCGCATCGGCCGTGTAGCGGCCGCGAACCGGCGGCAGTCGTTCAATCAACGTCCTATCGGACCGTTGAAGCGTCATCATTGGCCGTGTCCGCTCGTGTGACGGGCATGCGCCAGTCGATCCGGCAATTCGTGCGCCCACTGGGTGACGGTGCCGGCGCCAAGGCAAACCACAAGGTCCCCGGGCTCCGCGATATCATTGATGGTCGTGGCCAAGTCGGCGGGGGAAGACAACGGCAGCACCATGCGATGACCGTGTGCTCGCAGCCCGTCGACAAAGGCATCGCGATCGACACCCGCTATTGGGGGCTCGCCCGCAGCATGGATATCGGCGACGATCACCGCATCGGCATCATTGAAGCAAGCACAGAACTCCTCGAACAGGTTGCGTAGTCGTGAGTATCGATGGGGCTGAACAAGCGCGATCACCTTCCCTTGCGTCACCCCACGCGCCGCTTCGAGGACGGCCGCGATTTCCACCGGATGATGTGCGTAGTCATCGATGATGGCGATACCGTCGACCTCGCCGGTCTTGGTGAACCGCCGCTTGACGCCTTCAAATCCGGCCAAGGCCTTGACCAGAACGGCATCATCCACGCCGATTTCGGTGGCAACGGCAATGGTGGCAAGGGCATTCAAAACGTTGTGGCGGCCGAACATGGGGAGGCGAAGATCCATGATCCGTCGGGAATCGCCGCTCTTGCGATCGGTAATGACGGCATCGAAGCGCATTCCATCGGCGGTCGACTGGATATCGACACCGCGGACGTCCGCTTGCGGGCTGAAGCCATAGGTGACGATACGGCGGTCGGAAACCCGCGGGATGATGGCCTGAACTTCGTGATGATCGATGCAAAGCGCGGCAAAGCCATAGAAGGGCACGCTCGATACAAAGGCTACGAAGGCATCGCGCAGGGCGTCGAAATCACCGTAGTGGTCGAGGTGTTCCGGATCGATATTGGTTACGACGGCGACGGTCGCGGGCAGTTTGAGGAACGAGCCGTCGGACTCGTCCGCCTCGGCGACCATCCAGTCGCCGCTTCCGAGACGGGCGTTCGACCCCCATGCGTTGATGATCCCGCCGTTGATGACGGTGGGGTCGAAACCGGCTTCGTAGAGGACCGAGGAGATGAGCGACGTCGTTGTCGTCTTGCCATGGGTGCCACCAACGGCGATCGACCATTTGAGACGCATGATCTCGGCAAGCATTTCGGCGCGACGCACGACCGGCAACAGCTCCTTGCGGGCGGCGACGATCTCGGGATTGTTCGAACCCACCGCAGAGGAAACAACGACGACGCGGGCATCGCCCAAATTCGCCTCTTCGTGGCCGACCGCCACGGGTACACCGAGCGCGCGCAACCGCTTTGTATTGGCATTGTCGCCGAGGTCGCTTCCCTGGACCGCATAGCCCAAGTTGTGCAGAACTTCGGCGATACCGCTCATTCCGATACCACCGATACCGACGAAGTGGATGGTTCCGATTTCCAGTGGCAATGCCGTCATACCGCCGCATCTTTCACTGAGCGAGCGCCGGAATCGATCAATTCACAAACCAAGTCCGCGAGTTGCTCCGTCGCCTCCGGTTGACCGAGCATCCAGGCGTTTTCGACCGCCTGATATAACTCCTCGGGTGAAGCGAAAATTTCTTCGAGACATGCCGCCAACGCATCCGGTGTGAACGTCGGCTGCGGAAACACCCGCGCCGCGCCCGCCTCGGCAAGGGCTCTAGCATTCGCCATTTGGTGGTCGTCGGCGGCATAGGGATACGGCACCAAAAGAGACGGGCGACCGACCATAGCGATCTCGGCAACCGTCGACGCTCCGGAGCGGGCAATCAATAGATGACTCGCGGCCAGACGATCCGGAACATCGCGAAAAAACATCGTTACCTGGGCCTCGACACCCATCCGTTCGTACATGGTCCGAACCGTATCCAGATCCTCGCGTCGGCATTGCTGTGATACGCGAATACGCAGCCTGAGCGATTCGGACACACGCGCAATGGCGGCTGGGACGACGCGGGCAAACACCTGTGCGCCCTGACTTCCGCCCAGGACCAGAATTTCGATGGAGCCGTCCTCCACCAATTCCGGATAGGGTGACGTCCTGCTCTCCAGGAAAGCGGGGCGTACGGGCATGCCCACTCGAACCATCTTGTTCAGGTTGCTCGACGCAATCCCTTCGACGTTTTCGAACGCGGTGGCGATACAATCGACGTGCTGGGCGATCAGGCGGTTTCCCCGTCCCAGCACCGCGTTCTGCTCATGGATCAACGTTCGGCGGCGGATGCTGGGATGTTTGGCGGCCAGCATCGTCGGGACGGAAGCGTAACCGCCAAAACCGACAACGACCGCCGGCGCCAACTGTTTGAGCAGCGCACGGGCCTGGAAATACCCCTGTGCCAAACGGAACAAGCTGCCAATACGTTTGAACGGATTCTTGCCGGCCATCGCGCCAGCTTTTAATCGATGAACATCCACGATGCCTTGATCACCGCCGAAGGCACCACCCCGACTATCCGTGAACAATGCCAGCCGAATGCCCCGCGCCATCAATTCGATTGCCAGGGCTTCGGCGGGAAACATGTGCCCGCCGGTGCCGCCGGCGGCGAGAACGACGAGAGGCGCCGAAGCCGACTTCATCGCAATCCCCATCCGCCGGGACGATCCCGCGTCAGCGCGAGCACCATGCCCATGGCCCAGGCCAGCGCCAACGTCGCCGAACCGCCATACGAAATAAACGGAAGGGTTATGCCCTTGGGTGGTATCAGATGGAGGGTCGACGCCATGTTGACGAGCGCTTGAAGGCC
>JAHCKI010000053.1 GCA_026125865.1 Rhodospirillales bacterium | reverse complement strand
ATCGGTAGCAATCACAAATAACAGAGCAAACAGAACAACACCGGCGATGGCGCCGGTAATGGCGCCGTCATGGTGTTTTTGTGTCATGACGGCGCCTAGTCCGGCGACTCCGGCAACGACGACAGCTATTCCTCCCGCTCCGGCAACGGCGACGGCGACGGCTCCGGATCCGACACCGGTTACGGATACGGTGACGGCGACGGCTCCGACTACGACTATGGCTACGGCTCCAGCAAGGACTCCGGCTAGGGCTCCGGCGACGGTCCCGGCAATGGGTACAGCTATGACTACAGCACCGGCAACGGCACCGATGATGACTTCGGCTCCAAATCCGGCAATGGCTGCGACTACGGGTACAGCCAAGGCTCCGGCTCCGACGATGGCTCCAGCGGCCACGCTCACCGCAAACGCAGCCATTCGCCGCCACATATAGTGCACGCGAACACGGCGGGTCACAAACACGCCAACGGCCGGCCCCAGTATAACTGGCGCGATAAAAAACCAGATCTGAAACACGATAACTGCCCCGGCATTGCTCGACAAACCGAGGCTCAGTATTGCCAACCCCATGGCTAGCGCCGCTACGATACGGTAGTGGCGCTCGAACCGCCGTTTCGAGCGGATGTTCCGACGGCGACGAAAACGAGTCTTCCACAGCCGTTCTAGCCGACCCAACCTACGACCGAAAATGAAGGCCAGGGGCGGGAACAAACAGGTAAGCGCGAAAACCGCCCAACGAGCACCGGTGGAGGGAATCTTGGGAAGCAGGTCGACATTTCCCAGGTTGCCGCTTCCGGAGAGGGCGTAGCCGAGGAAGAAGGCAACCCAGGCGTAGCAGAGGGCGATGACGACACAGGTGCCGAGTGCCTCGCCGCTGTTCGCCCGGCCGAAATTACGGTCCAGCCAGGCGAGGCTCCGCGTCAGGCGATCCCGGTAGGCGTTGGCCCAGCCCGGGTTCTCCAAGCGATCGGCCAATTTCGCCCGGTATTCTGAATTGTCGGAAATATACCGCTCGAAACGATCGTCCGGGTGTTTGAAGTGCAGAAACAACCCTGCGCCGGCAGCCAACCCACCGGCGATGCCGACCACGCCGACGACGATGTCAAACCAATCGAGTCCCGCTTCCGCCGCCAATGCCACCCCCTCAACACCGGCCTGTCCGTAATTGCGACCCGTTTTTTACAGCAAAGGCCACAAACGCGCCATGGGGATCTCGCCACCGGCCCGGTCGATCGCATTCGACCCCGGTCGATGTTGTCACGACGTCAGTGGCCAGTGGATTGCCGCGCCGGCTCAGCCGGTTCGACGGCGGGGGTAAAGCGCCACACCTCCACCCGTCATCGCGAAGCGCGTCAGCGCTGTGGCGATCCACGAACCGGTACTCGGGTCGGAAATCCGCCTTTTTTCAGTAGCGCCGCCTGTCCACCCTCACCCTCCCGCTGACGCGGGCTCTTCTGGTGTCGATCGCGGGCGACCGGAAGGTGCGCGGCGATGTGGAATCCTTTGATAGGGTCCGGTGGCGCCGGCCACGCGGTGACCGCCATTGACGCTGCCGCCCGCTGCGCCGACACTGCCGGCCATGTTTTCGTTCAGCCCCGCCGCCGATGCGCCTTTGTTCGATCCCTTGGCGGTGCTTCTCATCGCGTTGTTGATCGATTCCGCGGTGGGGGAGGTGCGGATCGTCACACGCTGGTTGCCGCATCCGGTGACGATCATCGGTCGCCTCGTGGCCTGGTGCGATGCCAAACTCAACCGGGAGACGCGAAGCGAGGTCGATCGGCTGATACGTGGCGCCCTTGTCGTGCTTTTCGTGTGCGCCGTGTCCATCGGTGTCGGCTGGTGCGTTGCCTGGCTCGCGCGCCATCACGATTTCGGCTGGATCCCGGAGTTGATCCTGGTGACGGCGCTGTTGGCGCAGCGCAGCCTCTATGATCACGTGCGCGCCGTCTTCCGGGCGCTGAAAAGCGTCGGCCTGCAAGGCGGCCGCGACGCCGTCGCCCATATCGTCGGCCGCGATGTCCGTCAGCTCGATGAACACGGGGTTGCGCGCTCGGCAATCGAATCGTGCGCCGAAAACTTCGCCGACGCGGTGGTGGCGCCGACCTTTTGGTACCTGTTGTTCGGGCTTCCGGGCATGCTGGCTTATAAGGCCGTGAACACCATGGACAGCATGATCGGCTACAAAACCCCGCGCTACCGGTCCTTCGGTTTCACGGCGGCACGCCTCGACGACGTCTTGAACTGGGTGCCGGCGCGGCTGTCCGGGCTGTACCTCGCCCTCGCCGCCGCGTTCATTCCAACGGCGAGCCCCGGCAAGGCCTTCCGCACAATGGTGCGGGACGCGCGCAAACACCGCTCCCCCAACGCCGGTTGGCCGGAAGGCGCGGCGGCGGGCGCGCTGGGACTGGCGCTTGCCGGTCCTCGGCGCTATGCACAGGAGGTCGTCGATGACCCGTGGATCGGCGACGGGCGCGCGCGGGCCCATCCGCGAGATATCGATCGCGCGCTTGTTCTTTATGTGGCAGGCTGTGTGATCAACGCCTTGGTCGTCATGGCTTTTGTTGCCGCTCGCTTGATCTTTACGTGACCCAGAAACGGGAGAAAGAAACCAATGGCCGAATACACAATGGTCCTGGCCAACATGAACTATTCGTCGTGGTCCATACGCGGCTGGCTGGCGATGAAGCAGACCGGCGTGGCGTTCGAGCAAGTGGTCATCCCCCTGGATCGCCCGGAGACGGCGGCGGCCATCGCCGAGCATTCGCCGTCCGGGTTGCTGCCCATCCTGAAACACGGCGACCTCGCGATATGGGATTCCCTGGCCATCGCCGAATATCTGGCGGAACAGTTCCCCGACGCCGGTATCTGGCCGAAGGATCCGGCCGTGCGCGCCGTGGCCCGCTCGGTCGCGGCGGAAATGCACTCAGGCTTTCGCGAGCTGCGCACCCACATGCCCATGAACGCGCGGGCATCGAGGCCCGGATGTGGCCGCGCCGGCGGTGTCGAGGCCGACATCGAGCGCATCACAACGGTATGGCGCGATTGCCGCGCGCAATTCGGCGGCGCCGGGCCGTTTTTGTTCGGGGATTGGACCGCGGCCGACGCCTTCTTCGCGCCCGTCGTCAGCCGTTTCCAAACCTACGCGGTGAATTGGGCGAGGTCGAGCCTACGCCGACGCCGTCCTCGCCCAAAGGGACGTTACCGAATGGTTCGCCGCCGCCGCGTCGAGCCTGAGCATCGGCAAGTACGACGACATATGACGGGTTTTGCCGCTCGCGGATCGTGGCTTGACGGTGTCCCTGATCGGTTCAGCCGCGCTTGCTGACGACCTTGGGATTGACACCGCCAGTTGATCCAGCAGCGATTGCCGTAATGGCGCCGCACGGCCGGTTCGCGGTCCGTGAGCGCGCCCCGTCGGATATCGCGGGCCAACCTTTGGTTGGCGGTCATGAGGACGTCACGCAGCGCCTGTCCGTCCATGTCGCCGGTGGCGGTTCGTCATAGAGGTCGGCTATGCGCCGCAATTCGGACAGCAAAGACCATCGCCGGCATCCGCTTCGGGAGGCGATGCCCATGGCGTTGATCACCATCAAGGCATCATAGCGGCATTCGCCGGGCAGTCGGGGCAGCAGGCGTTCGCGAAGCACCTGCCGCGCCACCTCCAAAAGCTCCGGGCCAAAGGGTCGCTCACGCATCCGCCCGTTCCTCCGTCATATCCAGGATCTCCAGTTCCAGTTCCGGTACGATATGACCGGTCAAGGCCAGCTCGATCGAGATCTGCTCGCCCGAAAGGTGGCGGCGGGCCTGCTGCAAGGCGATGATGGCCCAGCGCATGTGTGCCATCACCTCCCAATAAGCGATCCGGGCGCGGTCGATCGAGTAGCCTGCCACCTGCTCGCTGTAGCCGTCGCAGAAATCATCGCGTGAGCCGATGCCGCCGGCCGGCCGATCGACCGCGCCGAAGCGCCAGCCACTTGGCGCAGAACCAGCCGATGTCCTCCAGTGGGTCGCCCCAATCGGCGAACTCCCAATCGAGTATGCCGGTGACGCCGCCTTCGTCGACCATGTAGTTGCCGGTCCTGAAATCCCGGTGGCAGAGCACCACCGTTTCCGTTTGTGGTGCGTTGCGTTCCAACCACGCGAGGGCCCAACTCCAGGAGCGGTCGCGGCTCTCCATGCTCGTCGACAAATCGGCGGTAGGTCAGCACCGCCACCAGCGCTGGCGTTTCCGGTGGGGACATCGAGAAACGACAACCCGAGCGTGGTGGTCGGATACCATGGATCCGCGCCAGTTCCTCACCGCCGAGACGGCGGGCGAGGGTGTTGCGATCGCCGCCAAGCGCCGCATCCTTGACGACGCGGTGTCCGGCGGCGGTTCCGCCCACCCGCCGCATCACGAAAAAGGGCCGCTCCAGAACCGTCGGCTCGTCGCAGAGCCACAGCGGTTCGGGCACCGTCACACCCGCCGCGAACGCGGCCTTGAGCAATGCGAATTCCTCGTGCCGGTCGTGACTGACGGCCGGTACCGATTCCGGATCGGCGCGCACCACGGCCGCCAGTTTCCCGGCGAATGGTCCGCCTTCTATCTCGGCGTCCATGAGCCAGTTGTCCTGGATCGCGCCGCCCGGCATTCGCGTCAGGGTCGATATGACCACCCGATCGGCGGCGGCCGCCTGCTTCAGGAATCGCTCCAGGCTTTCCTTGCGATCGTCCATGCTATTCAGCCCCCCAGCGCCAGAAGTCGGCGCCTTCTTTCATGACCATTCGGCTCAGCACCATCTTGTGGACTTCCGAGGCGCCGTCGACCAGGCGGGCCTGGCGGGCATAGCGGTACATCCATTCCAGCAGCGTGTCCTTGAATAGCCCTATGCCGCACAACTGGATCGCCGTATCGATGGCCTTGTGCAGGGTGTCGGCGACCCGCACCTTGGCGATGGAGATTTCCTTGCGGGCGAAATCGCCTTGTTCCAGCTTCCAAGCCGCATGCATGGTCAGCATCCGCCCGGTCTGAATGTCCATGGCCGCCTCGCCCAGCATCCACTGAACACCCTCGCGGTCGATCAGCTCGCCCCGAAACTCTGTCGCTCGCGCACGTATTCGCCGGCGATTTCAAGCGCCCGCTTGGCCATTCCCAACCAGCGCATGCAGTGAGTCAGCCGCGCCGGCCCCAGCCTGATCTGGGTGATCTTGAGGCCGTCGCCCACCTCCAACAGGCGGTTTTCATCGGGGATTTCGAGGCCGTCGTAGACGATTTCGCAATGCCCGCCGTGCTCTTCCGGCCCCATGATCGGAATTCGGCGCTCGATGTGCGCGCCCGGTTGATCGGCGTTGTACAGGAACGCGGTCAGGCCTTTGCGCTGATCATTGGACGTTCGGGCGACGAGGACCACGTGTTTGGCGCCCTCGGCGCCGGTGATGAACCACTTCCGGCCGTGCACCACCCACACGTCGCCCTTGCGCACGGCCGTGGTCAGCATCGCCGATGGATCGGAACCGCCGCCCGGCATGGGTTCGGTCATGGCGAAAGCGGATCGCACCTTGCCGTCGATGATGGGCTGAAGCCATATGTCTTTCAATTCCGCCGTTGGCAGGACCTTTTCCAGCAGCATCATGTTGCCGTCGTCGGGAGGCGCCGAATTGAACACCACCGGCCCGAACGGCGACCGCGCCATCTCCTCATAGCAGGCGGCCATGCCGACGAAACCGACGCCGGCACCGCCGTGCTCCGTCGGCGTCTGCAGCGCCCATAAACCCTCCGCCTTCGCCTTGATGCGAAGACCGGCAAGCGCCGCCTCGGAGATCATGCCATGGTGGTCGAAATTGCCGGGATGGCATTCGAGGGGAATGACATGCTCGGCGACGAAGTCGCGGATGCGCATGCGGATGTCTTCGATTTCGGGCGTCAACGTAAAGTCCATGGTTCACCCCTTCCCTGGTAATGCCAGCGATGGATCAAAGCGAGCTGACGAGGTGGCCGCCGTCGACCACCACCACCGAACCGGTCATGAAACGGGACGCATCCGACGCCAACAGCAGCAACGGACCATCCAGATCCGCGAGCGTGCCGAGGCGCCGCTGCGGTATGCGTTTGAGCAATGCTTCGCCCGCGGGCGTCGCAAAGAAAGCGCGGTTGAGTTCGGTCTCGATGTAGCCGGGGGCGAGCGCGTTGACCCGAATGCCGTAGCGCGCCAATTCCAGCGCCAGCACCTTCGTCATCTGCACCAATCCGGCCTTGGCGATGGCGTATGGCGCCACCGCGCCGGCCGTTCGCATCGCCAGGATGGACGCAATGTTGACGATCGCGCCGCCGCCATGGGTTTGCATTCTCTTCGCCGCTTCGCGCGCCACCAGCCATGCGCCCTTGAGATTGGTGTCCATCAGCCGATCCCAATCGTCCTCCTCGATGTCGAGTGCCGGTTTGGTCAGGGCGACACCGGCATTGTTTATGAGCAGATCGATGGGGCCGAGGCCCTTCTCAGCCCAGTGCAGGCCGCGGTGGACACTGTCGGCATGCGTGACGTCCATTTCGACGGCGATGGCGGTACCGCCGCGGGCGGCGATCTCGCCGACGGCCGCGTCCAGCTTATCCAGCCGCCGCGCCGCCAATGCCAACTCGGCGCCGGCACCGGCGAGGACTTGCGCAAAGTGACGTCCGAGGCCGGAGGAGGCGCCGGTCACCACGGCGCGTTTCCCATCGAGGCGCAGACTGACCGGCGTCGGCGCCTGTCCGTTGCTCATAGCTCCTTTGTCCGCTCGCGCAGGACGAACTTCTGGATCTTGCCGGTGGACGTTTTGGGCAGGGGCCCGAACACCACCTTGCGGGGGACCTTGAAATGGGCCAGATGGGTTCGGCACCAGTCGATGACAGCGTCCACCGTGAGACCCTTGGCATCCGGTTTCAGGGTGACGAAGGCGCACGGCGTCTCGCCCCACTTCTCGTCGGGCGCCGCCACCACCGCCGCTTCCATGATCGCCGGATGACGATACAGGACTTGCTCCAATTCCAGCGACGAAATGTTCTCGCCGCCGGAGATGATGATGTCCTTGGAGCGGTCCTTGACCTCGACGTAACCGTCGGGATGCATCACCGCCAGATCGCCGGTGTGGTACCAGCCGTTGCGGAACGCCGCGTCGGTGGCCTTGGGATTCTTGACGTACCCCTTCATGATGGTGTTGCCGCGAAGCATGATTTCGCCGAGGGTCTCACCATCCGCCGGCAACGGTGTATCGGTTTCGGGATCCGCTACCATCAGGTCGAATACCGTGGGATAGGCCACGCCTTGTCGCGCCATCAGGCCCGATCGCGCCCCAAGATCCAGGTCCCCCCACTCGGGCAGCATCATGCAGTACGTGGATGGTCCGAAGCTCTCGGTAAGGCCATAGAGATGGGTGACGCGGAACCCCATCGCTTCCATCCCCTCGATCACCGCCGCGGGCGGTGCGGCACCACCGGTAGCAAACTCGACAGTCCGGTTCGCGACCCGAGCGAGCGGTTCTTTTGCCTGGTCCGGCGCGTGGATCAGCATGGTCAGGACGACCGGCGCGCCGCACATGTGGGTCACGCCATGGTCGGCTATGGCCCGAAAGATCGGCGCCGGTTCCACTTGCCTTAGACAAACATGGGTCGCCGCCATCGCGGTTATGCCCCAGGGATAGCTCCAACCGTTGCAATGGAACATGGGCAAAGTCCACAAGTAGACGCTCGTGGGCCGGATGCCGAAAACCAAGGCGTTGCCGATGGCGTTCAGGAAGGCGCCGCGGTGATGATAGACAACGCCCTTGGGATCGCCCGTGGTCCCGGATGTGTAGGCGAGCGAGATCGCCTGCCATTCGTCCCGCGGCATCTCGAAAGGCGCGTGGTCGTCGCCCTCGGACAACAGGCTTTCGTAATCCATGTCGCCGAATGACTGGCCTTGCGGTCCCAACGCATCATCGACACGAACCACCAACGGCTTGTTCCGCAGGCGCGCCAACGCGTCCTCGGTAACCGCGCCGAATTCCGAATCGACGATGAAGACCTTGGCTTCGCCATGTTCGAGGATGAAGGCGACGGTTGCGGCATCGAGGCGATAGTTGATGGGATTGAGCACCGCCCCCGCGCCCGGCACACCGTAATGGCATTCCAACATGGCCGGTATGTTGGGCAAAAGAACCGCGACCGTGTCGCCGGTCCCCACGCCCCGACGTCGCAAGGCATCGGTCAGGCGTCGGCAGCGGCCCGCGAAATCGGCGTACGTGGTGCGCGCCGGTCCGTGAATGACCGCCGTGCGGTCGGCCGCCATGCCTTCCGCGCGATGCAGGAATGAAAGGGGAGTCAGGGGTTGGTAGTTGGCGTCGGTCTTATCGAGGTGTTCCTCGAAGATCCCGTTCCTCTCAGCCGCTTCCTTGGCCGCCGTCTCCCCTGGCAATGCTTCCTTGGCCATGGTTTCCTCCACATCATTATCGTCGGCATAGGTTGGATTTGTCGGCGCCCCCCTGTCAATGGCGGGATCACAAAACACATCACGATTCCAGCCGGCGATTCTTTGTGCCCCGTTGGGGGGTCTCTGCGGAATCGCGCAGCCCCTTATGTAGCCCAATATTATCTGAAAAGAAAAGATCCGACGCAATATTGTACGCGCAGTTGGCGATGCCAATAAAACGCCGTGCGCGGTCCGAATATCTGTGTATCGTCTCCACTACGCACATAAAAACGGGAGGGTTCACTCATGTCTTTTGGTCGCTCAGGGTCTATTGTATCTGTGTTAGTTCTTGCGACGGGCGTCCTCGCCGCACCGGCTGTTCATGCCGCATCGGTGATCGGCGATGCGTTCACCGTCACCGTCACCGAGAGTTCCGTCCCGCTCTCGGGATCGCTATCCGGCACCGCCGGTTCTGGCGGCGGGATCTTCGCAGACGTCAGCGTGAATTTCGCCAGTGGGTCGTTCTTCGACGTTTTTTGGACCGACGGGGACACCTTCGTCCTTGATTGGCGGTCGGAGGAAAGAGCTACACCGTCGAGCCCGACGTCACCGTTGAAAAACCTCAAGGTCGCGTTGACGGGCCTCGACTTTACCGAGAGCGGATCGCCCACCAGTATCAACAGCGTGAAACAGGTGGACGTCTCGCCGGGTTTGGATTTCCCCAATAAGGTATCGTTCACCGCCAACTCGGTCACGGTTCTTTATCCCGATCTGACATCCAATGAAGCCGCCGACGGCAGCACGATCACGTTCGATGTCGGTACCGGTTCCGGCGTGTCGCCGGGCTCGGGTAAGGGCAACGGTGTCAGCGTCGTCCCGGTACCGGCGGCGCTTCCCCTGTTCGCGTCCGGCCTCGCCCTCATGGGCTGCGTCGGCGCCAGATCGAGCCGCAAGCGCGCGGCGAACACGTGATTGCATGAAATAAGAATGATGGGGAAAAGCGATCAGGTTGAATTGCCTGATCGCCCCCTATGCCGACTAAATCAGAACCTCACCATTCATCTGCAGCCCTAGCTGCACGAACAGGTTGATGTTCCCGGCGCTGAAGACGGCGTAATTGATGCCGCCGTCGGTGATCGTGCCGTCGCGATTTGTGAAATCGCTTACGATCGCATCGCCATGGTCGCCCAATACGTACAACTCTTTCTTGTCCGTATTCTGGCGGACATCCTCGATATTGATGGTGGCGCTGTTGTGCACACCGTTGGTCATCACCAGTTCTTCGATCCCCTTGGCAATGGCGGGATCGCCGAAATCGATCGTCGCTCCGTCCGTCACAACGAGCGCATCAAAGCCCCTGCCGCCATGGATATAGGTGTCGTCAGGATCGAAAACGAGCACATCGTCTCCGTTACCGCCCCGCAGTTCATCCGGTCCCGCGCCCCCGTCGAGCACATCGTCACCGCCGCCGCCCCGTAGATCGTCGGCGCCGGGGCCGCCGTTCAGTTGGTCGTCACCATTCCCACCCACCAGTTTGTCGTCGCCGTCATGGCCAACAAGGCGGTCATCTCCATTCAAGCCCTTGATGACGTCATCGCCGTTGCCACCGACAAGCACGTCATCATTGCGAGTACCGGTGATCTTCTGATCTTCGACCGTTCCGGCCTGGACCGTCACGTAAACCGTCGCCGTGTCCGTGCCGCCGTCGCCGTCCGACAGGACGTAGGTGAATTTGTCCGATCCCACGTACCCGCCGTCCGGGTCATAGGACAGCGTACCGTCCGTGTTCTTGGTGACGGTGCCCTTACTAGGCTGCTTGAAGGAAATGACGGACAAGGCGCCCGCATCCATATCAAAGTCGTTGGCTAGAACATCGGTGGTAACGGCCGTGTCCGCCATCGTCGTCACGAAATCATCGGACGCTTCCGGATCCCAATTCACACCAGGAAAAACAATGTGATGGCCAGCCATCAAATCATAGATATCGTATATGATATCCGGATTTGTTCCATCCAGGTCACGCGTGCTAACAAATGGAATCAACCCCTCAGATATTGCGTTTTCTATAAATTTGTGCTGTTTTATTGTATTTGTTGGATAAGATATTGCTAGTGCAAATTTACCTGCATCCTTTGCAATGCGGATAAATTCCAAATCACCTTCGGTCCATGAAGATTTTTTATTGTCATTGTACCATAGGTCTTCGACCCCTATACCATCGATTGCCTTGAGGTATTCCACGTTCGGCGTGTTTGGATTGTCTTGGTGCGCCGCAAGAAGTTCGACGGCATTTTGCGGAATGACATCAAAGTTGGGATTGATCGATTTGGCACGCTGCGACAACTTGATAACGAAATCGATCATTTCCTGACGAATATCGTCGCCAGTATAAACTTCTTCTACTTTATCGATACTATAGGCGTCGACAATATCCAGATACATGCCATCGTATCCAAGGGCGACGGCCTGTTCCACACGCTCGATGACAATGCCTTGCCACTCGGGATCCCAGAATTTTACTCGGTAAGCTCCTGGCCAATTCGTGTTTTCCCCCAGAACGAAATCCGGTGGATTCGTGTCCCAGCCGCCATCTTTCCAATAATCTCTAAAATTCTCCGCCTCCCCGATACTCAAATATGTCGCTACGTATTTTCCTTG
>JAHCKI010000052.1 GCA_026125865.1 Rhodospirillales bacterium | reverse complement strand
CGCTACCACCTACAGCAAAAGGATGTGGATATCACCTCCGATGTTGCGAAGCTGCTTTTCGCCAAGAAGCAGGATGACATTGTTCTTGCCGTCCGTGCCGGCATGGTCGACGTCGGCTTCGTTCGCACCGGCATTCTCGAGTCCATGGTCAAGGACAATCGCCTTAACCTCAAGGACATTGAAATCGTCGACGCCGTAAAGGACGACAGCTATCCGCTGATCCGCTCCACCGAACTCTATCCATCCTGGTACGTGCTCGCGGCCAAGGGAACCCCTGCAAAAGTCTCCGAGGCTTTGAAGACGGAGGCTTTGGCCCTGCCATCGGATCATCCGGCCGCCAAGTCGGCAAAGGTCGTCGGTTTCATCGAGCCACTCCCCATCGACAACATGATGAAACTCATGCGCGAGTTGCGCATTTCGCCCTTCGATCGTGTTGATATCGGCATGAGCACGACCCACTGACCCGCAATTTCCTCACATTCGAAATTTCCGGCACCGGGGCAATGCTGATGCATAAGAAACTTCTAGTCAGGGTAAGCGCCATCCTTGCCCTGGTCGTCGTGGTTTTGTTCCTCGCCAAGGGCGTGGCCGAGTACTTATTGGTGAACCGGGGTGTCGAGGAGGTATCCGACGCGTCCATCGATGCGGTTGGGGACGTAAGCCGCGACGCCACATCGACTGTCGAAAGCCTTATTAATGAAAGTGGCGAGCAGATGGCCGATTTGCTCGCTGCCCTCGCTCCGTCGGCGATTGCTTCCTTCGATCTTACAAGCCTTGAAAGCTACGCCCGTGTGGCGACGCAGAATCCGGAAATTGGATTTGTTGAATTCCTGGGCACGGACAACAGTCCGTTGATCGGTTGGAGCGCGAAAGATGCGGCCGATCGACCGGATGCCATCATCGTTCGCCCAATCGAGAGCGAAGGTCGATCGTTCGGTCAAGTCAAGGTCGGTTTGACTTTTGAGAGCTTGACGCGAATGTCCGCTCGCTTGGACGAAAACAAGAAACGAGATCTCGAAAAACTCCTCAAGCGAAAGACGGAGACAGCGCAAAACTTGGTAATCGGTATCTTGATTCTCAGTGTCCTCGGTGCCGTCATTCTTTTTGTGTCTTGCTATTCTTTGCTGTCTCGATCCGTCTTCCGTCCGCTGCAATCGCTGGGAGCCGTGATGCAGAGGCTGGCTTCCGAGGACCTGGACGTCGACGTTGTTGGTGTTGATCGAAAAGACGAGATTGGGGATATGGCTGCCTCCGTCGAAGTTTTTAGGGAAAACGCTCAACACGTCAGGTATCTCAGGAACCGGGAAGAGAGTGAACGCGCGCGTAGGGAATACCGACAGAACGCGCTTCAAGAGCAAATCCAAGGGTTTGCGGACGCAGTTGCGACCTTGCTCGACAATTTGACCTCCATGGGCGGCAAAATGACGGAAACATCGGAAATCTTGCAATCGGCCTCCGGCGAGACCCATCGCGAAGCCGAATCGGCCGGGAATTCCGCCGACAATGCATCCGGGAACGTTCGAGCCGTGGCGTCCGCTTGCGAGCAGCTTTCGATTTCAATCAAGGAGATCAGTCAACGGGTCGTAACAGCATCCAACTCAACCTCGAGTGCGGTCGACGAAGTCCGTGAAACTAACGAAACTGTCCTCCACTTGGCAGACGCCGCGCGAAAGATCGGCGACGTCGTGGAACTCATACGAGACATCACGGATCGTACCAATCTGCTTGCATTGAACGCCACGATCGAAGCTGCAAGGGCGGGCGACGCCGGAAAAGGCTTTGCTGTGGTTGCGAACGAAGTAAAGAGCCTAGCCAGTCAGACAGCGAAAGCGACCGGAAACATTGTAAGCCAAATCGCCTCCGTACAAAGCGCCGTTGACGGCGCCGTCGCGCGCACCAACGGTATTGCCCAAACGATCGAGAATATCAACGAAATCGCCAGCAATATTGCAGGTGCAGTGGAAGAGCAGGGTGCCGCGACCCAAGAAATCGAAACCAATGCGCAAGCCGCTGCATCCGAAACTTCCGAGGTTGAGCGAAACATGCGCGTCGTACGACAAGCGGCCGATACTGCGAGAGCGGTTGCCGGGCAGGTCGAAGAATTGACGGGAACGTTGTCGACGCATGTGGATGGCATCCGTAGCCGGGTCGACGAGTTTCTCGCCGCTATCCACGAAAACGAGGATCGAAGAGCCTTTCAGCGGTATGACACCAATATGTCCGTCACCGTACAAGTCGCGGAAAACACCCGGCAGACGCATATCAAGAACGTGTCGCTTGGCGGCGCCCTTATCGCGGAGGATTTAAATGCCAGGGTCGGCGACGAAATTGTAATAAGAATTCAAGCATTGGGCGTCAACATTGCCGGATCGGTAATTGCCCATAGCGATATTGGCACACATATCGAGTTCAATGGCGACGAAGCGAATACGGCCGAGGCCATGAAGCTTGTTGACAGCCTAACGAGAAATTCGGTCAGCCCGTTTGCGCAGTCCGGGAGTTCCGGTGGTGGAGTTCCATTGGAATCTTACGGAACGTGAGTTCCGGTAACATTAGAGTTCTGTAATATTTCGGTGACATCTTTCGGAACTTGGTTCGGCGGTGGTGTTGACGGGGGTTGAGCTTGGTGCAGGGCGGGATTGGCTCGCGATCGGGTGCGTGTGGTCACCCCCAGGGCTGGATGACGACGACCGAGATGGCGTTTTTGGCGCTGCCTTCGATGACCTTGTCCGACCATATGAGGTAGAGGACGGTGTTGCGCCTCGCATCGTACATGCGCGTTACTTGGATCGTCTTGAAAATGGCCGATGTTCGGGCCTTGAAGACCTTTTCGCCGCCGTCCTCGGTTTCTTCGATCAGCTTTTTGCGAAGGTCGTCGGTCAATTCGATCGGTCCCCGCTGCCGGCAGGCGATGGAGCCGTAGGAGGGATCTTCCGCCAGGCCGACGGCGCCGGAGATGCCGCCGGTTTTAGGTCGGCTCAGCCAACAGGAGATATTGGGAATATCCGGGTCGTCGAACGCCTCGACCACGATCTTGTGGTTGGGGCCGAGGAATTTCCAAACGGTGCTGACGGCGCCTATTTCATCGGCGCGCGTCGAAAACGCGGCAACGAGCAACAAGGAAGCGAGAAGCAGGTTTCGAATCGTCGACATGTCGGAACTCCCTTCTGTTCTCCGCAATGATACGATTGTGCCGTTTTCTGCGCCGGGCTTCCACCCCCGGACGCGGATGTGGGGGAGAAACACAGCGCCGGGTTCGTTTTCGCCGAACTTCGCGATTGCCGTAGGCCGCTGGAATCGGTAAATAGTTGGTAATGAAGGCGATGTATGTATGGAAACTCGATTTCACTTTTTGAAAAAACAAAGACATTGCCGATTTTTCCTTGCCATAGTCAGAAACAAGTGCGATGGGGCCACGAGGCCGAAGAAAAGGGGCCGAGTGCTCGGAACGCCGGTGGAATAGGGGCCAGTCGGTTTCCGTTGGTGAGTTGTCGAGGCGTGAGCGCGATTTTCGCGCGCTCCGGATCAGTCGATCGTCGTTTGTTTACCTTACGGCGTTATGAATTGGTGTCCGGAAGTCCCATGAGCGTGGAGGACCAATGAGCACCAAACCGAATATTCTCGTCACCGGCGGCGCGGGCTACATCGGTAGTCACGCCGTTCTCGCCTTTTCCGACGCCGGCTATTCGGTTGTCGTCATCGATAATCTCTCGACCGGCCACCGCGAATCGGTGCCGTCATTCGTCCCCCTTGTAGAGGGGGATGTGGCCGATACGGCTCTGGTTGGCAAGGTGCTCGTGGATCACAATATCGGCGCGGTCATCCATTTCGCCGGCAGCATCGTCGTCCCGGAATCGGTCAGCGACCCCCTCAAATATTACGGCAACAACACGTCCGCCAGCCGCAACCTGATCGAGGCCTGTGTCCGGGCGGGGGTGCCGCATTTCGTGTTTTCGTCCACCGCCGCGGTTTACGGTATACCGGAAACCATTCCCGTATCCGAACAGACGCCGACGCAGCCGATCAATCCCTATGGCGCGTCGAAGCTGATGACAGAATGGACGTTGCGCGACGTGGCCAATGCCCACGATTTTTCATACGCCGCCTTGAGATACTTCAATGTCGCCGGAGCCGATCCCTCGGGGCGGACGGGACAATCCACACCTCTGGCGACCCATCTGATCAAGGTCGCCTGCGAAGCGGCGATCGGCAAGCGCTCCCATATCCAGGTCTTCGGCGAAGACTACGACACGCCGGACGGCACGTGCATTCGTGATTACATCCACGTCAGCGATTTGGCGGCGGCGCACGTGTTCGCTCTCGAACACCTCATCGCCACGGACAACAGCTTCATCGCCAATTGCGGTTACGGCCATGGCTATTCGGTCCGCGAGGTTCTGAAGCAGGTGGAGTCGGTGAGCGGACGGCACCTGGATGTTCGCAGCGCGCCACGCCGGCCCGGTGATCCGGAAGCGCTGGTCGCCGATCCGTCGCGCATCCTGGCCACGCTTCCTTGGCGCCCCGAGTACGATGACCTCCGATTCATCGTGCAGACCGCCCTGGAGTGGGAACGGAAAGTCAGCGCCAACAAGGAGTTGATGACCGCTTAAGGGCTTCGCGCGCACCGCGTGCCCAACCTTTCCCCAAGACTTTTTCGCTCAAAATACTGTCCCTTAACGTGGTGGTAAGGCGATGGCGGGATGATGCCGACGATACCTGATGTTAGGGGTTGGCATTACCGTGGCGACAACCATCGGACACGCACTCGTCGGAATGACCGTTGCCCGCTCGATGGGCGCCGGCGGCATTCGCGACCAGTGGTTCTGGTACGCCTTCGCCATCTTTGCGGCCAATGCACCCGATCTCGATCTTGTTCCCGGATTTTTGATCAACGACCCCGCCTATTTCCATCGGCTTGCCAGCCATTCGTTGTTCGGACTGCTGACCTTCACGGGGATCGTGTTCGTCGCCGCGCGTTTTCTGACCGATCGCCATGTTTACATGACCACGCTCGCCAGCATTGGCTACGCTTCTCACTTGGTGCTCGATATGCCTTGGATACCTTGGCTATGGCCGCTGACTCCGGAATTCGTGCCGGTGTCCTGGGCGCCGATTGCCGCCAATATTCAGACGACCCCAGGCGGCGACGTAGCAACGCTGATCGGCGAGCTGTTTTCCGCGACGAACCTTTTGGAGATCCCGAAGGAAGTCGCCGCCTACCTGCCGCCTTTGCTCATTTCCTGGTACCTGACAAATCTTAGTCAGGAGAGGGCGGCGTGAGACCGATCTCGCGGTAGTAGCGGGCGGCGCCAGGGTGGATGGGAATGCCAATGCCATCGAGCGCCTTGTGCACTTCCATCAATAGGCCGTTCGGGTGCGCCATTTTTAGGAGCCTGCTGTTGTTGGGATGCCACAACGCACGCGTTACGCCATAGATCAAATCTTGGTCTGCGTTCCCTGAAACCACCAACTGCGCTCCGACCTTAATGGTTACGACCGCGTTTACGCCGGCATAGGTCTCGGCTGGAATGATGTCGGAACCGAGAAACTTGTACGTCTTGCGGATGGCGGAGACCTTCGGTCCCATGACCGGCAGTAAATCGAATCCTGGTTGCTCCGCCACGTGGGAGAGGGCCAAGATAGGATGTCCGCCGACCACGAAAAAGGCATCCAGTTCGCCGGTGGCTAGCATGTCGGCGGAGTGACCGACCTTCTCGAAAAATGGCGTGAGTTGGTTTTCGCTCACCCCAAAGGCGTTCAGTACGATACGGGCGATTTCCAGAGTTCCCGACCCCTCGGGGCCGAGCGAGACCCGCTTTCCTTTGATGTCGGTGATGGACTTGATGCCGCCATCGCGACGCACAACCACATGAAGTGTTTCGGGAAACAAATTGGCGACGGCGCTCAGATTGTTGATCGCCTTTCCCGCGAACGCCCCCTGGCCCAGAAAGGCATGATAGGCAACATCGGCCTGGGTCAAAGCCATGTCGAGCTGCCCGTTGCCGACGGATTCAACATTCTCGACCGATCCCTGGGTCGCGACGGCGACGGCGATTAAACCTGGAATTCCACAACTGCCGCCGTGGTCACAGTCGAGAGATCCTGGGGGATTGCTGATGGCGTTGGCTATGATGCCGCCAATGGGAAAGTACGTGCCTCCGGTCGCGCCGGTGCCGATCCTGAGGAATGTCAGCTCTTGCGCCGAAGCGGAAGAGACCGAAAAGAGAGCGAAAACCGCTGCGAGCAGCAGATTTTGCCAGAGCGCAAGTCGGTGCACCATCATTTGCCAAAACTCCCCCGAGAAGACGCTCCACCACCATTTGTAGTACCAACGGTCGGAAACATTGACAGGTCAACATTTCCGATCGTTGGTATAAACCCTCTACGCGCCGCCGACCAGTACAGGTCGTCAGAAGTGACGACTTCGTTGAGTTCGTTTGTCAGCGGAGCATGACATGCCGCGTCTCAAGGCCGCTACGACCTGCGGCGCCGGTTCTGACGTGCGGGGTTTGCAGCGAGGGGCGGCAAATGTGATGAGGGCGCTGGTTTGCCGTGACGATCAATGACGGAACGCGTGAGCGTGCGATCAGATCAAATCAGTTCGACCTGTTCGCACCGTGACGCAGCGGCCGCCGAGGCTTCGTTCTGTCGAAGCCAGGCCTCGAATTGTGCCACGGGCAGGGGGCGGCTGAAGTAATAGCCTTGGGCTTCGTCGCAACCATTGCGGCGCAGAAATTCCAGTTGCTGTTCGGTTTCGACGCCTTCGGCGACGGCGCGGAGCCGTAGGTTGTGGGCGAGGGCGATGGTGGCAGCGAAACCTCAGGTCGCCCTGATTTCACGCATCGTTTAGAGCACGGTGCGAACAGGAGACTCGACCTGATCGCATGAGTTTGATCGAGCAGGGTTATCGGTCGAATGACCGCTCACGCGGCGGCCTCCGTGAGAAGCTCCTCGAGAGCATTGCAAAGGGTGGTGTGGCAGTTAGGGGGCAATTAGGGGGACATCATACATAACTATCTCGACGGCGGGCAATTAGGGGGACATCATACATAACTATCTCGACGGCGGGTTTGATGGGTGCTAAGGTTGGCGCATGGCTAGACTAGCGCGCGCGGTTGTGCCGTCGGTTCCCCATCACGTGACGCAGCGGGGCAATCGCCGGCAACAAACCTTCTTCTCCAACGATGACTATCGGTTGTACCGGGATCTGATGGCGACGTGGTGCGAGCGTCTCGGGGTGGAGATTTGGGCCTATTGCCTGATGCCCAACCACGTGCATCTGGTCGCCGTGCCGGACGCCGAGGACGGGCTGCGGCTGGCGATCGGCGAGGCGCACCGCCGCTACAGCCGTCACATCAACGACCGCGAGGGATGGCGTGGCCACCTGTGGCAGGGACGGTTCACCTCGTTCCCCATGGACGACGCGCATGCCCTGATGGCGGCCCGCTACATCGAACTGAACCCCGTCCGCGCCCGTCTGGTGCGGAAGCCTCATCGGTGGAAATGGAGCAGCGCCGGAGCGCACTTGAATGGACGCGACGACGTGCTCTCGAGCGCCGCGCCGCTGTTGGGCCGGGTCGACGACTGGCAGGCGTTCCTCGCCGAAGGACTCGGCGAGGACGAAATGGACACCCTGCGTCGGCATGAACGCACGGGACGGCCGTTGGGGAGCGACGACTTCATCGACCGTCTCGAAGATCTGCTCGGACGCATGCTGCGCCCCAGAAAACCCGGCCCCAAGCCCGGCGCGCGATCCACCGACGTTTGAGATACGTAAGGTGTCCCCAGAATTAGAGGGGTCCCCGGAATTAAGTGGACGCTTTGCGTCAAGGGAGAGCCCCGGGCCGGCCTGAGTCTTGACCCTTGTGCGAAGTGCTTGTCTTGAATCATCACGTGCCCCATCTCCCAAACCCTTCCATGGCGGCGGTGTCCGCTGTAAAGGGTGTGGCCATTGGGGCGACACGGGCATAGGCGCGCACCCACACTGCAACGTGCGCTCCCGCTGCCGTCCGCCTTTCGGTTCAATCCTCGGGGACATTTTCATATGGCCGATCTCATTGTGCATTTCCGCAAACCCGCCGACTGGGCCGACAGGGTCTATCTGCACTTCTGGAACACCAGCCCGCACGGCAACTGGACACGCTGGCCGGGGGCGGCGATGGATGACGAAGGTGACGGCTGGTTCGTGCACCGCTTCAGCGGCGTCGAACAGACGGAATTGGTGTTCAACGACGGTGTCGATCGTCAGACCGGCAATTTGCATCGCGACCGCGAGGGGTGGTACGACGGCGACCTCTGGCATGACGCCAAACCGAGCAGCAAGGCGGCGAAAGGGGCCAAGCCGGCGGCGCGCAAAAAAGTGCCGACGAGCAAAAAACCAGCGCGTAAACCCGCGGCCGCACCCGCAACGGACCTGCCGCCAATCGCCGAGCGCACGGACTTCCGCGAGGAGACCATCTATTTCCTGCTCACCTCCCGCTTCTATGACGGCGACCCCGGCAACAACTTCTTCTGCCGCGATCGCATCAAGTTCAACCCCGAAACGGGCGAGGCCGAGGACCCCCATTGGCGCGGCGACTTCAAGGGGTTGATCCAGCGCCTCGACTACATCAAGGACCTGGGCTTCAGCGCCATCTGGATCACGCCGCCGGTGGAAAATCGCTCCGGCCTCGATTACCACGGCTATCACGCCTACGACTGGACCCGCATCGATCCGCGCCTGGAGAGCCCCGACGCCACCTATCAGGACCTGATCGACGCGGCCCATGCCAAGGGCATCAAGATCATCCAGGACGTGGTGGTCAATCACTCCAGCCAGTATGGCATTCGCGGCAAGGTGTGGATCGATCACCTGCCCATCAAATACTACGTGCCCCACGGCAGCGAGCAGGGCAGGGTGAACCACGGCCCCTACCAGGGCAGTCTCGGCAACTATGCCTGGCCCAACCGCGACGACGTCGACAACCCGGTGGCACCGGATTGGTACAAGGAGCGTCACGCCCGCGATCCCGAAGGCGTCGAGCCGCTGGTCGATCCCAAGACGGGCGAGACGGTGCCGAAGCCGGGCTACAACCCCGGCCGCTTCTTCGGCATCGATCCGGGCGACCTGGATCCCGAGTGGTACCACCAGCACGGCTTCATTGCCGGTGGCGACTGGGAGAACCCGTGGGGCTTGCAGCAGAAGCACATCGCCGGCGACTGCATCGACCTCAATACGGAGGGGCAGACGGTCAAGGACTACATCATCGGGTCCATCAACCGCTATCTGGACATGGGCGTCGACGCGCTGCGCATCGATACCGTCAAACATGTGGAGCGCGGCAACCTGCTCGAATACGTGAATGCTTGGAAGGCCCATAAGCCGGGCTTGTTCGTGTTCGGCGAGAACCTGGTGAAGGGCTACGGCTGGGGCGACATGGGCGGCGGCGACAACGGCCCATCGCCGATCCGCCCATGGTGGTACACCCGCCTCGGCGATGATCCGCGCGACCCCCAATCCGGCGGCGACTCGGGCTTCCCGCAGTTGGACTTCGGCCTGTTCTCCACCTTCCGCGATACCGTCAGCCGCGGCACCTATGGCGGCACCGGCCAGATCCTGTCCATGGACTGGATTTACGGCGACGTCACCAGCTTGGTCACCTTCCTGCAGAACCACGACGTCGGCCCCGACAACGATTTCAAGTACCGCTTCAAGGGCGAGCAATGGATGGCGGCGGCGGCCTACAACCTGATCTGGACGGCGCGCGGCATCCCCTGTCTCTATTACGGCGAGGAGATCGAGTTCATGAAGGGGGCGCCCCAGGATGTGGCCGAGGAGCGCGATACCCTGGACCAGACCGGCCGCGCCTACTTCGGCGACCACCTCACCGACGAGCGCATCGCCGATACCCAGAGCCACCCGTTATATCAGCACATCAAGCGTCTCAACGCCATCCGCCGCGCCGTGCCCGCCCTGCAGAAGGCGACCATGAGCCATGTGCAGGATTGGGGCGGCGGCATGAGCTTCGTCCGCAACCTCGACGACGGCGACAGTTATGCCGTGGTTGGTCTCGCCATCGGCGGCGACCAGGGTGTTCATGTGGGCGGGGTCTACAACGGCACCTACCGCGACGCCGTCACCGGCTACGAGATCGAGGTCCATGACGGCGTGCTGGCATTCCACGTCAGAGGCAACTCGGCCGGCATCTACGTCCTCGACGGCCCCGGCAAGATCGGTGAGGACGGCGCCTACCTTCGTTAGGAGAGGACGCTGTCCTACCCTACGCAATTGTGATCAGCCGTTAATTGCCGCTGGCGGGTGATTGCGGGCAGCTTATATGGAGGAATCCTTTTGGGCTGAACGGGACAAACGCGAGGTAGGGCATGAGCGAGATCGTTGAGGCTGACATCTGCGTCATCGGTGGCGGCTCGGGCGGGTTGTCGGTCGCCGCCGGCGCGGCGCAGATGGGAGCGAAGACCGTTCTCATCGAGCGCGGCAAGATGGGGGGCGATTGCCTCAACACCGGTTGCGTCCCGTCCAAATCGCTTCTGGCCGCCGGCCATGCCGCCGCGGCGGTTCGCGAAGCCGCCGAGTTCGGGGTTGACGCCGGTGCGCCGCGCATCGATGGCCGGCGTGTCCATGACCATGTCCACGGTGTCATCGCCGCCATTGCCCCCAACGATTCGGTGGAACGCTTCGAAGGCCTCGGCGTCCGGGTGATCAAAGCGCACGCCCGTTTCGTGGATCGAGAGACGGTGGAAGCCGGTGGACAGCGGGTGCGGGCGCGGCGTTTCGTCATCGCCACGGGATCGTCACCAGCGGTGCCGCCAATCCCCGGCCTCGCCGACGTTTCGTATCTCACCAACGAGACCATATTCGACTTCAATACGGTTCCGGAGCACCTGATCGTGATCGGCGGCGGCCCCATCGGGCTGGAAATGGCGCAGGCGCACCGTCAACTTGGCGCCAGGGTGACCGTATTGGAGATGGCGCAGATTCTGCCGAAGGACGATCCCGAGCTGGTCGAGGTGGTGCGGAGGCGCCTCGACCGTGACGGTGTTCAGATCCACGAAGGGGTCAAGGTGGTCGCCGCTGCAAAGAGTGAAACCGGCGTTGC
>JAHCKI010000051.1 GCA_026125865.1 Rhodospirillales bacterium | reverse complement strand
CTGAAAACGGCCCTGCAGGATTGTCCCGACTCGTTCGACTATATTCTGATCGATTGTCCGCCGGCGCTAGGCCTTCTGACCGTAAACGCCCTGGTCGCTGCTGACTCCGTGCTCGTCCCGCTGCAATGCGAATTCTTCGCGCTGGAGGGCATCAGCCATCTGGTCAGGACCGTCGAAAAGGTTCGACGGATGTACAATCCAAAACTGGGCATTCAAGGTATTGTGCTGACGATGTTTGATCGGCGCAACAACCTGTCGACCCTGGTTGCCAATGACGTTCGGAGCTTTTTCGGCGAAACGGTGTACAGCACCGTCATTCCGCGCAATGTCCGCGTGTCGGAAGCGCCGTCGCATGGCCGCCCGGTTTTGGTATACGATTTGAAATCATCGGGCGCGCGCGCCTATCTCCATCTTGCCAGCGAAGTGCTGCGACGTGAGCGGTCGGTCCCGGCCGTGGCTTGATGAGCACGGACAACCGACGGAAACAACTCGGGAAGGGCCTGTCGGCTCTCCTTGGGGACGACGACGAGGACTACGCGGACCTCGATCGGTTGCGTGCACCAAAAACGGTACCTATTGAGCTTCTTGCCCCCAGTCCCCTGCAGCCTCGACACAAAATGGACGAGGAAGACTTGCAGCGGCTTTCCCAGTCGGTTGCGGAAAAGGGAGTTCTGCAACCCCTTCTCGTGCGCCGAGATCCGAACGATTCCAACATGTTTGAAATCGTCGCCGGAGAGCGCCGCTGGCGCGCGGCGCAAATGGCCGGGCTCTATGAGGTGCCCGTTGTCGTCAAGGAACTCAGCGACCACGAGACGCTGGAAATCGCGCTGGTCGAAAACCTGCAACGGGAGAATTTGACACCGCTGGAGGAGGCGCTGGGATACAACCGGTTGATCGGTGAGTTCTCCCATACCCAGGAGGACCTGGCCAAGCGACTGGGCAAGAGCCGCAGCCATGTCGCCAATATGATGCGCTTGCTTGGTCTTCCTGAAGAAATAAAGTCCATGCTCGAATCAGGCGCGCTGTCGACGGGACACGCACGCGCATTGTTGGGCGCGGACAATGCCGTGGAACTGGCACAGCGGGTGGTCAAACAAGGGCTGAACGTCCGTCAAACGGAAAACCTCACCAAAAGCGAAGGCAAAGCCGGGTCGAAATCGCGCAAGGTGAAGGAAAAGGATGCCGACACGCTCGCTCTGGAACGGGACATCAGCAACCTTTTGGGTCTTGTGGCCGAAATACGAGTGCATCGTAGCGGCGGCTCGCTGACGCTCCACTATCGTTCACTGGAACAATTGGACGATATCCTGCATCGCCTCAGCCATTCGGAGCAAAAACCCGCGGACGCGCTCGATGATAGCGGAGAAGCGACAACCGGCGAAAGCGATGGCATGTTCGGCGTTTCCGACCATGGACAAGACTGGATCGGGTCCGATGAAGACGGCACCGGCTCGGAAGAGCCAAGCTAGAGGCCTGAATCCCAAGCGTCGTTACGCCTAAATAACGATATCGTTAGGCCCAAGAAACGATATCGTTGCGTAGGCGAAACGGAATGTTCAACGACTGTTCCGGCTCCGCAACGAAGTCGCGAAAGGCCTTATTGCCCATCCGACCTCAGCGCTTCGCGAGGATAGCGCACAACAGAGGCTCATAAGAATTTCCCGAAAAATGACCTATTGGCGGGAAGGCGCGCTCGCGAACCTTCGCTTTGTGACCATCGCCCGCTAATATCCCCGATTGTGCCGCGACAGAAGTCCGATCGAAATGAGGAGTATCCGCGAATTCATGCCGAACGATCATGGTGAAACGATAACGACGGCTGTCGAGGAAATCCCGGGCGTCGCAGCCTCTTCCCGCCCGCTGATCGGTCCGGATGACCCTCCGCCTTTTGAAATCGTCAATCCGCAAGGATCGGCGGCGCTCGTTCTGGTGTGTGACCATGCCGGCCGGGCGATACCCAAGGCCATGGGTAATCTCGGCTTGGACGATAGAAACCTGAACCGGCACATCGGCCATGACATCGGCTCCGCCGACCTGGCGCGCGCTCTTGCAGAGCGCCTCGACGCCCCCGCCGTGCTGGCCAACTATTCGCGTTTGCTCATTGATTGCAACCGTCAGCCCGGCGACCCCCATTCCATACTGGAGGCCAGCGACGGCACCCCCATCCCCGGCAACATCGGCATAGGCGAAGCCGAGCAGGTGGCGCGCGCGGAGGCTTTCCATTGGCCGTACCACCATGCAATCGAGACGGTTATCGCCCACCGCCGGCGCAGCGGCCCGGAACCGATCCTGTTCTCCATCCACACCTTCACCCCGAGCCTCGGCGGCCAGGACCGCTTCTGGGACATCGGCATCCTCTGGAACCGCGACCCCCGCGTCGCCGTTCCCCTGATCAAGCTGTTGTGTGCACACGACAATCTCCATGTGGGTGACAACGAACCCTATTCCGGCAAGGATATCGCCTATACCATCAACCTCCATGCCGGCGCGGCGGGTCTCCCCAACGCCGCGGTGGAGGTCCGGCAGGATCATTGCGAAACACCGGCGGCGATCGGCCGGTGGACGGATATCCTGGGCGACGCCTTGGAACGGATTTTGGCCATGGACCACCTGCACGCGGTCGAACACTTCTGATGACCACGCTCGCGAAGCTGCCGCTGACCATAGGCATCGAAGAGGAGTATCTCCTCGTCGACGTGGAGACGCGGGAGCTGGTCGTCGACCCGCCGACAGCCATGCTGGCCGAGTGTGAGGCTCGGATCAGGGACTTGGTCCGGCCGGAATTCCTGACATCGCAGTTGGAAATCGGCACCCGCGTGTGCGCCAACATTCGAGAGGCGCGGGAGGATCTGGCATGGCTGCGGCGCACCGTCGCAAATGTGGTCGGAAAGTACGGGATCGCGCCGATCGCGGCGTCCACGCACCCCTTCTCGGAGTGGCAGCTCCAGAAACACACGGACAAGGATCGCTACAACGTCCTCGCGCGGGACATGCAGGCGGTCGCGCGGCGGCTTCTGATTTGCGGCATGCATGTCCATGTGGGCGTCAACGACGACGAACTGCGAATCGATCTCACCAACCAGATCTCCTATTTCCTGCCGCACCTGCTCGCCCTCAGCACCTCGTCGCCGTTTTGGCGCGGCGAGAACAGCGGCCTCAAATCCTATCGTCTCAGCGTCTTCGATGAATTGCCGAGGACCGGAATCCCCTCCCGTTTCGATTCCTACGGAGAATACCAGCGCCACATCCAGGTTCTCGTCGATGTCGGGCTGTTCAAGGACGCCAGCATGATCTGGTGGGATATCCGCCCCAGCGCGCGCTTTCCCACCCTTGAGATGCGGATCACGGATGTGTGTCCGCTGTTGGACGACGCGATCTGTATCGCCGCGCTTTATTCGTGTATCGTTCGCATGCTCTATCGTCTCCGCCGCGACAACCAGCGCTGGCGCACCTACGATCGGCTGCTGATCGACGAGAACCGCTGGCGCGCAAAACGATATGGCATTGACGAAGGGCTGATCGATTTCGGCAAGGGAGAACTCATACCGTACGGCGAGCTCGTGGAAGAACTGATTGAACTGACGGCGGCCGATGCCGCGGCCCTCGACTGCGTCCAGGAAGTGCTCCATTGCAGGGAGATCCTGCGAAGGGGTACAAGCGCCCATCGGCAACTGAAGCGATACGAGATGTCCATAGGCGATGGCCGCGACCACCATGACGCTCTGTGCGACGTCGTCGACTTGCTGATCGAAGAAACGTTGGAAGGCCTTTAGCGTTCACTCTGGGATAGACGACTTGCGAAGGAGAACCGTCGATGTACGTTTCCGACATCCTGAAAAAAAAGGGCGCCGAGGTGATTGCCATCGGCCCCGGCGAACCGGTGGCCGCCGCCCTGGCATTGATGCAGGATAAGAAGGTGGGCGCCGTGCTGGTGTTGAATGAGGATCGATCAATCGCCGGCATCCTGTCGGAACGCGACCTCGTTCTAGCCACGAACCGCTTGCGCGAGAAGGTGTTCGAGAAGCGCGTCAGCGAGCTGATGACGACCAAGGTGGTGACCTGCTCGTCGCGGGAGCCCGTGTGCGGCATCATGGGCATGATGACGGCGCAGCGTTTTCGCCATGTTCCCGTCGTCGACAACGGCCAACTGGTCGGCGTCGTCAGCATCGGCGACGTGGTCAAAAGCCGCATCGAGGAAGCGGAAAGCGAAGTGGAGGCCCTACGGCGCTACATCGTGACGTAACCCGCCACCACCATGACCCCCGCCGCGGGATAGGGTGGGGCTAGGGACAGACGCGAACGGGGGGCGCCATGAACGATACGGAATCGGGCAATCCGAACACGGGCCAAGAGTCGGTAGGCGCGGCAGGTACGGCCGTCCTCGCCTTTGTCGCGGCTTTTGTCTTGACCTTCCTGACCGTGCTTCCGCTGGGTTCGGCGGTTTCGGAACCGCCGGTGGCCAAGGAATCTTACACCCAGGAGCATGACGAGGGGACAAAACAAAGTCCGGACCGCGTCGATACCGATCGCGCAATCGAAAAACCGGATCGGAACACAGTAAAGGCGCGCACTGAGGACGTTGTAACTGAATCGAAAAAGAACGATCCGGCCCAAGAACGGAAACCCGAAGAAGAGAGTAAAGCGGCAATTGAATCCCCGAATGCTGCGTGGAAGTGGTTGCTTGAACTCGCTGATGATTTCCTGCAACAGCGGCCGCTTGAACAACTACTGGCGGTCGCCCCCGTGGTCGGTATCTTCATCGCCTTTGTCGCTTGGCGGCGACCACGCCCTACGGTTTCGATTCCGCCGGTAACCAAGGAAGCGATCGCCCGGGAGATTGGCCCCGGAACGACGCGCAATCTGAGCCAAAAGGACATCGACAACGCGGCCGAGGCTGTCGAGGCCGCCAACAAGGGCAAGCTCCACCTCGCCGAGGGCCTGCTGAAGCAGTCGTACGAGGACAGCGCCAAGGCCGCGGCGAAGGCGAGGCAGCGGGAAACGCAGGCCAACAAGCAGCAGGCCGAGGCGGCCCGCCATTTGGCCGCCGTGGTGTTCGTGAACAACATCGCCGAAGCCAAGGGTTGGTACGAAAAGGCGGCGCGCCTCGACCCGGACGATCCCCGCCGTTGGCTGGACTACGGCGACGCGGCGGTGGCGGCCGGCAGCCTCGGCGAGGCCGAAACCGCCTACCACGCCGCCCTCGACTCCGCCGCCAAGACCGGCGACCTCGGGCAGCGGACGCGCGCGCTGTTCGGCCTGGGCGACGTACAACAGGACAAGGGCGACCTGGCTGCGGCGGAGCAAACCTATCGCCAAGCCATGGCCATCGACGAGGCGCGCCTGAAAGACGATTCCGGTCACGCCGGGTGGCAGCGTGACCTGTCGGTCTCCCATAACAAGATCGGTGACGTTCAGGTTGCGCAGGGCAACCTGTCTGCGGCGCTGCAAAGTTTCCAGGCGTCGCTGGACATAGCCGAACGCCTTGCGGCGGACGATCCCGGTCACGCCGGCCGGCAGTATGATTTGGCGGCTTCCTTCTGGCGCATGGCGAACATTGCGCGGCATCAGAATGATCGGGAGGGAGAACTGCGGTATTGCCGGTCCGTTCTTACGATCATGCAGCGGCTTACGGAAATGAACCCCAGTCACGCGGGATGGCGCGATAACCTCCGCGCGGTGCAAGAGCGAATCGCGGCGCTGGAGGGGAGGTGAGGTCCTCTCAAGTACCGGACTTGCTCGGTGGATGACGTGGGGAAGGAGCGCTCAGGCGGCTCGTGGCTCATGGTTCGACAGGCTCACCATGAGGCCCCTTCTTTTTAACCACAATAATACACGACCTCATGCTGAGCTTGTCGAAGCATGAGCCTGGTGCAGCCTGAGAACTTCGGAAATAGCGCGGACGCGCGACTCCAGCACCAAAAACATAACGGAGAAATGGTGGAGCTGGACGCAAAGAGTTCGAATCAGATCTTCGACACTTTAGCGGATTTCCGCCGCGCACGGTGGAGTCCAGCATTAAAAAGCTGATCGAACTAAAGTGCTTTGAGCGCATCGGCGAAGGACGCGGGACGCGATACAGGATTCTCCGGCACGACGAGAATTTGTAGAGCCTATACACAATCAAATTTCGAAAAAGTTCGAACCAGAAAAACATAGTTTTATCAAGTTGTTAGGCAACTTCCGCTAAATGCGTTTTCCCTGCCTTCCACTCCTTCGAGGTTTGCATGTCGAGGAACAACGCCTATCGTCTTATGACGACGTGCGCGGACTCCACATCGTCTTCTGCCTTCAATCCGCCATCATCCGGAATTACAACCATTTGGTGAAACCAAGAGTGAGGGGAGCGGCGGCGTGTTGCGGGCGCAATGCCGAGGACATGACGATGCCGGCGCTCTGCGCGCGCGCATAGGAACCGTAGAGACTTCAGAACGAGCGAAACCGCCACCCCGACAAGCCCGGAAGGATGATGAAACAACCATTCATCGCTATTCGTCTCATGCTGCTCGCCGTTTGCGGCGGCTCCGCCGTCGCGGACGATGGTGCGCCCTTGCAGCTGCGGGCGGAGATTGTCGACACCGCCGGCGCAGGCGACTGCAAGATGGTCGGCGATATCGATGGGGACGGCGACCTCGACCTCGTCATCGGCGGCTCCCCCGGAGAAAACCTGACCTGGTACCGGTTTCCATCGTGGCAGAAGACCACCATCGCGGTGCCGATCGTCCAGTTCTCGACGGACGGTGAGGTCGGTGACGTGGATGGCGATGGCGATCCCGATGTCGTCATCGCCGACGGGCCCGACGGCGCCAATCTGCTTTGGTTCGAAAACCCGCGATCAGCCGGCGATCCGGCGGACGGCGGGCAATGGCGGCGGCATGTCATCGGTGTCATCGGCGGCTGGGGCAAGAGCATCGAGCTCGCCGACTTCGACGGAGACGGGCGCCTCGACGCCGCCACGAGAACGAACGACGACGCCATGATCTTTTTCCAGACCGAGCCCGATGTTTGGACCCAAAAAGGGCTGAAAGTAGAGAACATGGGTCACGAGGGTTTGACCAGCGGCGATGTAGACGCTGACGGCGATATCGATTTGGTGCTCAGAGGCAGCTGGCTCGAAAACCCAGGGCAAAACCGGGTCCGCGACGGGGGCGATAAGAACGATTCCTCGGATGCCGGCCAAACGCTGGTGTGGGATGAACATTTCATCGGTCCCGCACCCAACAATTTCAAGGCCCTGGTTACGGATATAAATCGAGACGGCAACGCCGACATTCTGTTCTCGTCCTCGGAAGATACGGCTGACGTCCAGTGGTGGACTCCGGCGTCCGGCGACCCTACGGGCTCGTGGAAGTCGCACACGGTCGTTGAACAGCTCGAACGCTGCCATACCCTGCGGGCGGCAGACATGGACAGCGACGGCGACGTGGACCTCGTACTTGCCCAGATGCACACCTCGGCCGATCGCCGTGTCATGGTGTTCGAGAACCGCGACGGCAAGGCGACCGAGTGGCAGCGCCATATCGTGGCGAACACGGGTCTGCACAACGGCGTCGTCGCCGACATCGATCGCGACGGAGATCCGGACATCTTTGGCGCCAACTGGACCGGCAACCCGCCGGTGAGGGTGTGGATGAACCAAACAGGGGAACGTCGCGCCGCGGCACGGGCCAAGCCCCTGTCATTGACGCGATGGACGCCGCTCGTCATCACCAACGAACACGTCCGCACCCTATCGTTGGGATTCGGTGACATCGACCGGGACGGAAGCGATGATATCGTGAGCGGCCCGTTCGTGTATCTGAGCCCGGGCGGCGACTTGACCGGGACCTGGCAGCGGCGGTTGCTTCCCTCCGGAATGCAAGCCTTTGCCGTGCTCGACGTGGACGGTGATGGCGCCGCCGACCTCCTTGCCCAGAAGAACGAGACCGGCCACCGGCAGGGGTGGCTAACGAGGCTTGTTCGCAAGCTGATACCCGGAGACGAAGACGGCCTTGGCATCTTCTGGCTGGAAGCCGAAGGCGGGGACCTCAGCTCGTGGCGCGCCCGCCGTATCGGCGCCGTGCCCGCGGCCAGTCATGCCCTCGGCGCACAAGGATACCGGCTGGCGCAACTCGTTCCTGGCGGCAGACCCGAGATCGTGATCTCAAGCGGCAACGGTGTCTTCGCATTCGAGATTCCCGAAGAGCCGGAATCGTCGACGTGGCCGAGGGTCCACGTCTCCGCTTCTGCATCCGATGAAGGAGTCGCCACCGGCGACATGGATAACGATGGCTTCGAGGACGTCATCGCTACTACTGGCGAAAGCAAGAGAATCGAGTGGTACCGCAACCCAGGCACAACAGCGGGAGGCTGGACCACGCACGTGATCGGCGCTTTGCCGGAAGCGGAATATCCGGATCGCGTGGAAGCGGCCGATCTCGATGGCGATGGCCGCCTCGACGTTGTCGTGACGGAGGAGAACGGCCTCGATCGGGATGCCGAAACCTACTGGTTCGAACAGCCGCCGGAAGGCGCCGACAGCGGGTCATGGCCGCGGCACCTGCTCGCCCGTCAGGCGACGACCAACAGCCTCGATGCCGGTGACCTGGACGCGGACGGTGACGTCGACTTGGCGACCGCCGAGCACCGCGGCGACAAACGGCTTGTCATCTGGGAAAACGACGGCAGAGGATCATTCACGCCACATGAGATCAGCCACGGCCGCGAAAGCCACCTCGGCAGCCGTTTGCACGACCTGGACCATGACGGCGATCTCGACATCGTCAGCATCGCCTGGGACGAGCCCCACCATGTATTGCTGTGGCGAAACGACTCCACCGCCGGCACAACTCACTCCGGTGGATCGAGCGGCTCGATTCGGACCGGGCCGAACGCGACCGGCGCACGCAGCGAGAACAGCGTCACCCCGTACTCGCCGTCGGGCAGTGGCGCGCCCCAGCGGTCGTCGACAACAAGCCACGACGAAGGCTCCGGGTCGCCGTCAGCCCACCACTTCAAGCGCTGAACCCAGGACAGCAAGCGGCCGTCGGCAGCCCGTCGAGGCCACGTCTCGGTGACCACGTGGTAGGGCCGACCTGCCTCCATCTTCAGGTCGCGGTAGGTTCCGACCCACACCGGCTCCGCGTCGCCAATCTTCTCCGAGAACTCGGTTCCGACGCCGCCGTGACCGGAGGAATACCAGGCGAGACCGAAGCGCCAGCCACGACGCGGACGATGGTCCGGAACATCGGGCTGGCCGCCCCACAGCGGAAACACGCCGAAGCCCCAGTTGACGCGTTTGGCTGGATTGTTCTCCAGAATGATACGGGTACGAACGCGTCGTCCGCCCGGAAAGGCGCCGCTCGCGACGATTATACGGTCCCAGCCCTCGGTACCCGGGACAGGCCGCACCCAGCCCTCTCCCGACCGGTCGCGGAACACCTCCCATTGTCCGTCCTGCACGTCGAGCGGGGCGCGGTCGCTCCAATCGATCGTCCTCGGCAGACTGGGCACGTCTGGATCGTACACAAATCGGTGGGTGAAGCTTTGACTGGGACGCAGATAGGAACCGACCTGAAGGTCGAGGGTGTTCTCCCCCGGACGCAGCATTGACGGGAGCATCTCGATGGTGAAGTTGGGAGGAGGCACCCTCGGTGGCGCTTGCCGGATTTCTTGCCACTCTCCCCCGTTGAGGCGGAACATTTGTGTCGTCGCGCGCTCGTCGATGGTGCCGGTCACGTGCGCGGCGAATGCCTCGGAGCGCCGCTCATAGCGATCAGGGGCGTGTGCGACGAAGAGGAGGGGTGTGGTTGCGTGCCACGTCCAGGCGGCGAGGAGGGACACGGCTGTGACCATGGCGACGCCTGCCATCAGCTTGCGGAGCTTCATCTTTTGGTACCCTATGCCCTCATGTCCGCGGCGAGCCGCGCGATGTTGTGGAGGAGGCAGCGCCATGACCATGCATGGCGTTTGCCGTCGATGACGACGACGCTGCCGCAGCGGTTCAAGGTGTGGAGACCCGCGGGGTAGGGGGAGTAAGGGTCGGGGCGCAGAATAGCGATGGTCTCCTCGACGAACGCCTCCGGGCTCAGGTGAATGACGTGGTTGACCGCGACGGCGCCGCCGTACGTCTCCGTTCCCACCTGGGCCGGCCGCAGCAACCGGCCTTCGTGGAGGAAGGGTGCACCGGCCGGGCGTGAGGACCCGAGGTCGGCCTTGACCGGGTTCAGCGGATGCGGTTGCCAAGGCCCGAAAAGATCGTCGGAGAAAAACGCGAACAACTTGGTTTCGTCCTGGTCGTTGTGGTCGCCAGCCAACAACCACCACCGCCCCTGATGGCGAAAGACGGTGGGATCGGCGCCGGCGAAATCCTCGATAAGCACGCGATCCGGCTCCCATTTATTGGGAAACGTTACCGCCCGGTAGAGCCGGACGCAGCCGCTTCCGGCCGCTTCGGGCAGAAGATAAATGCCGTCATCATGCCGGAACACCTGCGGGTAGGAGCCATGGCACGGAAGCCGCAGAACCTCTTCCGCGGCCGACACGTCACCGTTCTCGTGTCGGTGCAAGGCAACGATGAAGCCGTGGCGGTCGTCGAACAGATAGCCTTCGGCAAAAATAACGGTCTCGCCGTCCGCGTCGATGGCGAAGGGATCGGCGAGATAGCCTCCGGCCAGTTCGGGCAGCCACCGCACTTGGCGCGCGTCGAAGCTGAAAGCGATCTCGCCCGCTTCGCCGTCAAGAATACCGATGGTCCAGTGCTCTTCGAGACCTTCGCGGAGGATGCGGACCAACACATTGCGCAAGAGCACCATGGGCAGGAGCTGGTGACGCCATCGGGGTAGCGGAACACTTGGGGAATCGGGCGCTCTCGAGGTCGTCCACCCAACGCCGCGGTCGTGTTGATACAGGGCGCGGGCCGGCCATTCCGCCACCGTCTCGAACACCCGGTTTCGGGTCGCCGCAAGCGAATGGCTCACGACCTTGACGTGTCCCGATTCCACAACCGAAACGGTCCCGTCGCCGCTCATCTGAAGCAGTTCGGCTTTTTGGCCACGTCGCCCCGACCAAAGGGCCGTCACGCCCGCATCCGCCTCCGCATCCGAATTGTCCCAGCGAAACCACCAGCAGCCGATTTCCCCAAATCGCGCCCAGCGCTTCGGATCAGGATGATCGCCAAAGTCAAGGGCGACCCGCAACGCATTGTT
>JAHCKI010000050.1 GCA_026125865.1 Rhodospirillales bacterium | reverse complement strand
CGGGTGAGGAATTCATTGGCCGAATACACCTGGCCGGCGAACTCGCCCGGTATGCCGAGGAAGCTCGGCGCGCCGGCGCCAACGCCGATGAAAACGGCGTCGTACCCCTTCTCGCCAAGAAGCTGCGGGACGGTAAAGGTCTTGCCCACCACCTTGTTGGTCTCGAAGCGAACGCCAAGGTCCTGCAAATATTGGATTTCGCGCGTGATGATGTCGCGCGGCAAGCGGAATGAGGGAATACCGTAGCGAAGCACGCCGCCGACAACATGCAGCGCTTCATAGACGGTGACGGCGGCGCCGTAACGCACCAAATCGGCCGCCGCGGCGAGGCCGGCCGGGCCCGACCCGATGATGGCGACGCGTCCGAGCGAACCGGCGAACCGCGGCGGCTTCGCGATGGGCAGGCTCGCGTTGTCGCCGACGAAGCGTTCCAGCCGTCCAATCGCCACCGATTCGATTTTCTTGGCGATGACGCACTGGCTTTCGCACTGGGTCTCTTGCGGACAGACGCGGCCGCAAATGGACGGAAACAGGTTGGATTCGTGGATTGCCGCCAAGGCGCCGTCCAGATCGCGGACCGCCAGATGGCGCATGAAGCGGGGAATATCGATGGCCACGGGACAACCGGCAATACACGTGGGCTTCGCGCACTGGATACAGCGTTCGGCTTCCTGGAAGGCGTCGGCCAGACCGTAGCCCAGGTTCACTTCCTTGAAATTGGTCGCGCGTTCCAGCGGATTCCGCTCCGGCATGGCGGTTTGTTTCGGCGGCAGTTCCTTCAGCTTCTTGATGCCCCGCTTGCCGTCGGCGAACAGTTGCCGTTCCAGCTCGCAGAGGTGCGCGTAGTCGTCGCTGGCGGCGGCCTCCTGACGCTTGAATCGCTTTTGCCGAGCCAGCAGTTCGCTGAAATCCACCCGGTGACCGTCGAAGTCGGGACCATCGACGCAGGCAAACTTGACCTCGCCGCCGACGTTGACCCGGCACGATCCGCACATGCCGGTGCCGTCGACCATGATGGCGTTGAGCGACACCATCGTGCGCACGCCAAAGGGGCGGGTGGTTTCGACGCAGGCGTGCATCATCGGCAGCGGCCCGATGGCGATCACCAAGTCCACTTTGTCCTTGGCCAACACGTCGTGCAATGCCGTCGTGACAAGGCCCGGCCGGCCGTAACTGCCATCGTCGGTGCAGACGATCAGGTCATCGCAATAGGGGCGAAAACGATCCTCCCAGAAGACAAGGGATCGCTCGCGGAAACCGACGATGCCGATGGTGCGATTACCGGCATCCTTGAACGCCCGCAATTGCGGGTAAACCGGCGCGACCCCGAGGCCGCCACCAACCAGCACCACGGTGCCGACCGGTTCCACGTGTTGCGGCAGACCAAGCGGACCAACGAAATCCAGAAAGCCGTCGCCGGCGGAATAGTGATCGCGCATCTCCAATGTCGTCTTGCCCAGCGCCTGGATCACCAGAGTGATGGTGCCGGCGTCACGGTCATAGTCGGCGACCGTGAGCGGAATGCGCTCGCTCCCTTCATGCAGGCGAAGCATGACGAAATGCCCTGGCAGGGCCGATTGGGCGACGTCGGGCGCATGTACTTCCCACAGGAAGGTGTTATCGGAGAACGTTTCCCGCCGAACGATTTCGAACATGTTTCACCCCCTACAGGGTTCTTATTAGCGCTACCGGTCTTCGTCGCTCCTGGTCGAGAGGATCAGGGCGATGAGCAGCATATGGGAAACTTGCCACCATTCCGCCCAAAAAGAGAAATTGAAAAGCCCCGACGCCCAATACGCGGCGCTGACGCTGCCCGCTGCGATGCTTTCCGGAACGCCGTGAAGCACAAAGTCTCGGGCAAGGCGAAACAGATAGAAGGCGATGAATACCATGGCCGGAATGGTGCCGACGATCCCGGTTTCCGAAAAAATTTCGAGCAACCAATTGTGAGGGTGGGCCGGGAGGTATTCGGCATGACGCGATAGTCCGGGAACGGTGTTGTGCGCGCCTTCAACCTCGTCAATGGCCTTGATGCCGTGGCCGAAGATGGGCGCCGACAGGGCGGCGTCAGCAGTAAACGCCCATATGGCCTGCCGGTGAGGGTCCACCAGCCAGGTGGGCAAATAGGCCCCCCTGAACCCGTCGTCCTTGGCGGGCGGGCTCGTGGCGAGGATTGCACCGACGCCGACGCAAACCGCCAGGACACCAATCGCGATGGAGAGGACTGCGCGGCGGCGACCCATGCGGATCGCGGCGCAAACGCCAGCGAAAATACACGCCCCAAGAATGGCGACAATCGGTGCGTGAGTATCGGCGGCAGCGATAAGAACGAAGGCCGCGACGACATACCCGGCGGCAGCCATGCGCCACACCCCGCCGCATCGCCAACCGGACCAAAGGGCGGCAGGGACAAGCAGCGCCGCAGCGTTGGCGAAACCCTTTAAGCGTTCGACGGGAATGCTCGGCACCCAGCCCTGAAAACGTATCAAGGACAGGATCTCGTCGGCGATGAAGAAAGCGGCCAGGGCCAGCGTGACCGCGATCAATGCGGAGACGAGCAATGCCTGCCGCATCAACTTGTGAGCGCTTCGCCGCTCGCGAAGCATCGCCCAAAGGGTGGTGCATAGGACGACCGCGCCTGTGGTCAAGAACCATCCCTCCGCCGTTAGGGGAATGTCCGGCGTAATGAAAAAGCTCGGCAGCCAACATAGGAAGACGGCGATCAGTCGCCGGCCGTCGGGCGTCTTTGCGGCGTGGATGGCCCCTGGGTACCATTCGGACGGTGGAATAGCGGCCAAAAGCAACAGCAAGGCAAGGCAAGAGGCGACGCCGATCGCCGCCGGCCCCGCGACGAGCGCGGGAACCGACGCCGCCAACAGAACAATGCCGGTATTCAGGGTTGTGGTTCGGCGGCTATCGGAGACGAAAATCGACAATGCGTGAGCCATGATGGCCATTAATAAACAATTGACATGAAAGCACTAGGGAGATCGTTTGAGCCGGGTTGCAGACCTCCCGGAAGTGTCGCCCATTGTAACACCTTTGTAACGGGAAAGTGGTTGAACGCCTTCTTTTTTGAGTTGTCCTTCCCATGGCGTCGCGATAGTGAAATCAAGGGGTGCACGGGCACCTGCAAATAGCGAACGCACGGAAGCGGAGCCAAACAGGTGCACCCAAATCGGATGCGATTCCTTGATCGCTGTATCGGCAGGCCGCTCTGCTTCGTGGCGAGCGCCGGGGTCTTGGCATCACGGTGGTTTGGCAGCGAACGCAACCCGACCGCTGCGCCGCGCGCCATCCTTTTCATCATGTTGGCGGAAATCGGCGCCCTTGTGTTGACGCAACCGGCGTTGCGGCGGGCGCGCGAGCGCTTTCCCGGTGCGAGGTTGCTGTTCCTTACATTCCCCTCCGGCGTCGAGATGTTGTCCCTGATGGGATTCGCGCGCGAGCAGATTTTCGTCATCGATCCCGGCACCCTGGCGACCCTGCTCCGCTCGACCCTGCATGTTTTGGGGCGGCTCCGGCGAGAGGCCGAGCTTTTTTCGGTCAATTTCGAGGTCTATAGCCGTTTCAGCACCCTTGTCGCCTATTTGTCGGGTGCGCGGAAACGGGCGGGGTTTTTCGGTTTTTTCGAGGAAGGCGGTTATCAGGGCAATCTCGTCACCCAGCGGGTGGTGTATTCGCCTCATCACCACATGGCGGCGAGCTACGTCGGCCTCGTGGAAGCCTTGGACGCGTCGCCCGGCTGCGAACCCTGCGCCAAGGTACCTGCTTATGATGTGGCCGAAGCGCGACTCCGGGTACCCATCGACGAGAGTTTGCAGCGGGCCGTGCTGGACAAGATCCGACGAAAACTGGCGCCTACGGCGGGTGTCATCCCGGAGAACGCAAAGCTCATCATCCTCAACGGCAATTCCAGTGACCTTGTCCCGTTGCGCCGATGGCCGGAGGATCAGTATGCAGAGCTGGCGCGGAAGCTCCTGGAAAATCCACGACATGTGGTCGTACTGACGGGCAGCGGCGAGGAAGCGTCCCACGTGGCGGCGATGGCCAAGCGCATCGACCATGATCGTCTCGTCGATCTGGCTGGGCTTACGACCTTGGCCGAACTGATCGCTCTCTGCGGGTCGGCATCATTGATGGTCACCAATGATTCGGGTCCGGCGCATTTCGCCTCGACCACGGACGTTCCGACCCTGGTACTGTTCGGCCCCGAAACACCGCGCATTTTCGGTCCGTTAGGACCCAATCAAGAGGTTGTATACCTCGATCTCTTGTGTAGTCCTTGTGTCAACGTCTACAACCAGAAGCATTCCAGTTGTTCAGAAAACCGCTGTATGCGCGAAATCCCGGTGAACATGGTGTTCGAGCATTGCCGTCGGCTGCTCGACCGGAACCCGAAATGCGACGAGTCCTGACACTTTCGGCCAAGATAGCCGTATCGATTTTGCTGCTGTGGTGGGCGCAATCGCGATTTACAGCGGCGGAGGCGTTGTCGATTGATGGCGACGTCGCACCCGCGATGCTTGCCGCGGCGCTGGCGGTCCAAGTGGTGCTGACCCTGCCTCTCACCCTGCGCTGGCTCTTGGCGGCGCGGGCATTGGGGAAGCGGATTCAGCCACGGGTGGCATGGCGGCTCGTCTGGGTGGGTCAGTTCTTCAACCAAACACTGCCATCGACCCTGGGCGGCGATGCCTATCGAATTTGGGCTTTGAGCGCCCGTTACGACCACACCATCGGTTTTGCGTCCATGAGCGTCGTGTTGGATCGGCTGTTGGCGTTGCTGGCGGTCCCGCTCATCGCGCTTTCGGGTGTGTGGCTGGTTCCGGAATTCATGGGCAACGCCACCGTCGCGACCATTGTTTGGCCCGTGTCGGGCGCGATTTGCTTGGGAACTCTGGTGTTGGCGCGGCTGGATGCCATTCCCTCCGGATTGCGCCGTCACGCCCCGTCGGTATTCGAGCGGTTGGAGCGGTTTTCAGTGGCGCTGCGCCGTGCCGTTCGGCGCCAAAACATCGCCGCGTCAGGACTGGTGCTGTCGGTCGCCATTCATGGCGCCACCGCGCTCAGTGTGTTTTTTTTGGCCCGTGCCGTCGGGCTGAAGGCGGAGTTGCTGCATTTCCTGGTCGTGACGCCCATCGTCATGTTCATCGCCATGCTGCCGGTGACGATTTCCGGTTGGGGCCTGCGGGAGGGCGCCATGATGATGGCGTTCGGCGCCTTGGGTTACGATCCGGGCCTGGTGTTCGCTACCTCTGTCGCCTTTGGCTTGATGATGATCGTCGTCGGCCTGCCGGGTGGGCTGCTTTGGATCGTCCACCACGGCTCACGACGGTCGGAACGGCACGGCATGGGGGCTCCGACAACACCACTGGCGACTTGCCCCTCCACGGCGGGACAAGAGCTTGACCCCGACACCGCAAATGCCTGCCCCAAGGCAATGTCCTGATATCGGGCCGCTTTCGAACATCGGTTTACAGTCCACACTTGCTGTCCTTATGTGCTTAAATAAGGCGCGGTGACGATCATGCGTGCCTCGAAACAGCAGCGGAAAATCGATGGAAAAGCTCATCGGCGCCATCCCCGAACACGGTCAAACCTTGGAGATTGTACCGGGTGTGCACTGGTTGCGCATGCCGTTGCCGTTCGTCCTCAACCACATCAATCTTTGGCTGCTGTCCGATGGCGACGGTTGGACGCTTGTCGACACGGGGCTCGATACCGACGAAATCAAGACTCTCTGGCGGCGGCATTTCGCATCGACCCTGGATGGGCGACCGATAACCCGTTTGATTGTCACGCATTTCCACCCGGACCACGCCGGCTTGGCCGGTTGGTTGGCCGAAGAATGGGGCGCGGAACTGTGGATGAGTCAGAACGAATGGCTCTATGCACGGATGTTGAGCATGGATACGGGCCCCGAGGCTATCGCGCAAATCACCGAATTTTATCGCCGCGCCGGCTGCGAACATGGTCTCCTGGAGCAATTGGAAGCGCGCGGAAACGCCTATGCCGATCGGGTCGCCCCTATTCCGCGCGCCTTCCGGTGCATCCGCGATGGCATGTCCTTCGCCATTGGTGAGCACCACTGGCGCGTCATCGTCGGCCGTGGCCATGCGCCCGAACATGTTTGTCTATATTGCGCGGAACTGGACACTCTCATCGCCGGGGACCAAATCCTCCCCAAGATTTCTCCCGTGGTCGGCGTCTTTTTCTCCGAACCGGAAGCGGAACCGCTGAGTGACTTTCTGGCGACAATCGCCAACCTGCGAACTCTGCCCGCGAACACCCGAGTGTTGCCGTCCCATGGCGTACCGTTCACGGGTATTCGCGGGCGGCTCGATGAACTCGCTGCGCACCATGAGGTGCGCTTGGACCAGCTTCTATCCGCGTGTACGGCGGAGCGAACGGTCGTCGAACTGGCCAAGGTTCTGTTTCCGCAAGAACTGGACCTGCACCAGATCACGTTTGCCGTTGGCGAGACCTTGGCGCACTTGCATCATTTGGTGGTTCGGGGTGCCGCTCGGCGAGGAAGCCGTGACGATGGCGTCCATGTATTCCGGGCCTGTTGAAGGGGCCGGTGACGATCACAATGGTGTTGCCGCCGTCGCCATGGGTTGCAACAACAACACCCCAATAGAGGCAATTAGTGCCGTCTATAGGTCACAATATAGATTCGAATGGGTCTGAAATTGTGCTGAAATGGGCGGGTTGTTGCACATCGTGCTCTCGTGTAAGGTCAATAAAGAAATTTCCCTCAACTGTGCGATTTTGACCGTGGGTCCGCAAGAATCGTCTTCACCCATTGCAACATCTCAAGCAATAGCAGTGATCAATGTGTTTGAGGTTCGGCATAGCCGGGACGTAAGCTCGGCAACGCTTACATCCGGCACCTGCCTTGAGTACTTGAGGGGGGACAGTGCTACATCGCTTCGACCTCGATCGATCGGTCGTTTCGATCGCGCGACTCATTATGCTCGAAATTAGAGAAAATTTATGAGATAGTGCCCGCAATGATTGTAGAGACGACCTTTCATGGCGCCATGCGGCAGAGCGGATACCCGCGAAACGTGGACCGCGACGGACAGTGAATGAACGGAAATCATGGCTGAAAAAACATCTTTTCACGAGGACCTGAATCGCGGGACCGAGGTCAAAGCCGGTTCGGATCGGACCTTCGGTTTGGTGTTCTGCGCTGTTTTCGCTTTTGTTGGCGTTTGGCCGTTGTTCGGCGGCGGCGTGCTGCGGTGGTGGGCTTTGGCGATCGCGATGGTATTCCTGCTCCTGGCATTTTTGCGTCCGACACTCCTGGCGCCCCTCAATCGCCTGTGGTTCCGTTTCGGCCTGCTTTTACACCGCATTGTCTCGCCGTTTATTCTCGGGTTGCTTTTCTTCATTGCCGTGACGCCGGTTGCCCACATCATGCGCGTGCTCGGTAAGAGTCCGCTGCAACTACAGTTTGACCACAAAGCCGATACCTACTGGATCGAACGAACACCCCCCGGTCCGGATCCAACAACCATGCCAAAACAATTTTAGGAGGCGGTGCATGGCATTCCTCGCCGAGCTTTGGGACTTCCTAAAGGTCCGCAAGAAATTCTGGCTGTTACCCATTCTGGTGATGATGGCGATATTCGGTGGCCTGATCATCCTGACGCAGGGTTCCGCCATCGCTCCGTTCATTTACACGATCTTCTAGGCGGATACCGTCCGTGAGAATTCTTGGTGTATCCGCCTTCTACCACGACAGCGCCGCGGCGCTGATCGAGGATGGACGAATCGTTGCCGCCGCTCAGGAAGAACGGTTCACGCGCAAAAAGCATGATGCCGGTTTTCCGGAGAACGCCATCCGCTTTTGTCTGGACCGGGCCGGCGTCTCCCTTGCCGACATCGACCATGTGGCATTTTACGACAAGCCGTTTCTCAAGTTCGAACGCTTGCTCGAAACCTATGTGGCATTCGCGCCGCGCGGATTTACCTCGTTTCGTATGGCAATGCCGGTGTGGTTGCGCGAAAAGCTGTTCCAGAAAGACTTGCTGCGGAAGGAGTTCCAGGCGTTCGATCGCGCGTTCGATTGGAAGAACCGGCTGTTGTTTGCCGAACACCACCAGAGTCACGCGGCCTCAGCGTTTTTTCCGTCTCCGTTCAAGGACGCGATCATCCTCACCATGGACGGCGTCGGCGAATGGGCCACATCCTCCGTCGCGTCCGGCCAGGACAACCGGCTTGAGGTTCTGAAGGAGCTCCATTTCCCCCACTCCCTCGGCCTCCTCTATTCGGCCTTCACCTATTACGCGGGCTTCAAGGTCAACTCGGGCGAATACAAGTTGATGGGGTTGGCACCGTATGGTCAGCCGACATATGCGCAAACTATCCTGGACAACCTGATCGACCTCAAGTCCGACGGCTCGTTTCGGCTCGATCAGTCCTACTTCAATTATTGCACCGGACTTACCATGACCACCGAGCGGTTCGATGCCTTGTTCGGCGGACCACCGCGCACATCCGAGGAACGCCTCGAACAACGGCATATGGATGTGGCCGCGTCGATCCAGGCCGTGACCGAGGAAGTAGTCCTGCGCATGACGCGAGCACTGGCGTCCGAGAACGGCTCGCGCAATCTTTGCCTTGCCGGCGGCGTCGCCCTCAATTGCGTCGCCAACGGCAAGGTCCTTCGCGACGGCGCCTTCGACAATATCTGGATCCAACCGGCGGCCGGCGATGCCGGGGGCGCGCTCGGAGCGGCGCTGTGCGCCTACCACCTCTTCAAGGAGCAACCCCGCGTCCTTAACGGCGCCCTTGACGCCATGCAAGGGTCGTATCTGGGCCCGTCGTTCACGCAGACCGAGATCGAACACCGACTGCGGGCGGCGGGAGCGCGATTCAAGGTTCTGTCCGACGAAGACGTGACCGAAGAAACCGCGCAAGCTCTTGCCGGCGGCAAGGCGGTCGGGTGGATGCAGGGCCGCATGGAATTTGGGCCGCGGGCGCTTGGCGGGCGCTCCATCCTTGGCGACGCCCGTTCGCCCACCATGCAAAAAATGCTCAATCTGAAGGTGAAATACCGGGAATCATTCCGCCCGTTCGCGCCTTCGGTCCTCCGCGAAGACGTCGCCGGTTGGTTCGAACTGAACGGCGACAGCCCCTATATGCTGTTGGTGGCTGATGTCGTCGAAAACCGCCGGCGCGCGATGACGGCGGAGGAATCGGCGCTGTTCGGGATCGACAAACTCAACGTGCCGCGGTCCGAGATCCCGGCTGTCACCCATGTCGACTATTCGGCTCGGGTTCAAACCGTTCACGAGGAAACGAACCCGCGGTATCACGCCCTCATTTCCCGCTTTAAGGCGCTGACCGGCTGTCCGGTGATCGTCAACACAAGCTTCAATGTGCGCGGCGAGCCCATCGTCTGCACGCCGGAAGATGCGTTTCATTGCTTCATGGGAACCGAGATCGAGGTCCTTGTGGTTGGCAATTGTTTTCTGGCGAAGCAGGACCAGGACATGTCGCTCAAACGCGACTACAAGGACGCTTTCGAGCTGGATTGAGGATGCATTCCATCCCATTTCCATGTCATCATCCCGAACGCCATCCCCCACATCGGCCTCACACAATGCCTAAAGCCGACCTCGCGTGATGTCCGTTTCCGGCTTGGCGTTGACTTCGAATATCTCCGACCGTTGGTATGACCTTTCTGGACCGTGCCAATGGTGGTATGGGCGGGGCGGAGCCTTGATGGAAGAGAACGAAACCGAGAGTACATCGCTCGAGTCGTTTGTGAGCGTCGAACTGAAGTTGGCGGCGCGGGGCGCGGATTTGTGGCTGGCGCTCGAAGCCGCTCAATTCGCCTCGATGCTCGTTCGCGAAGGACTGGAGACGGACGAGCAGACCGCGGCGACCGATGACTTCGGTCAAACGTTTTCGGGGTACACCGAAGACTGGGAAGACGCGTCGGCGCAAAACAGATCCGCAATCCTGGAAGCGCTTGGCGCCCATATGGAGGCGTTGCGCAAACAGGGATTGCGGGTACACTGGGCTGTCATCGAACAAGGCCAGGAGTCAGACGACCCGGACGACCCTCCAATACCGTTGGCGATCGTGAGCATCACCACCGACTCCTCGCCAACGATTCACGTGGCGGTACCCGATGATCTCCATATCCCCACAGACGATTGGGATTGACCGAGCCTGATTTCCTGGGCCTACTCTGGGCCGGGCGCCACTTTCGCTGTCAGGGGCGGACACTGGGCACCGAGAAGAAGAACGTGCTGCCGACGCCAAGCTTGCTGCGCACCCAGATACGTCCCCCTAGGTGTTCGACGATGCCGCGACAGATCGCCAGCCCGAGGCCCGACCCCAAGGGATTGCCGGTGTTCCCGGAGCGGACCTGGTGGAACTTCTCGAAAATGCGTTCCTGTTGATCGTCCGGAATGCCGGGACCGTTATCGGCGACGCTGACCAGGAGCATCCGGCCGTCAGGCCTGACGGCGACATCCACCCTCCCCGTTTCCGCGGCGCAGAATTTCTCGGCGTTGGACAGAAGATTGATGGCGAGTTGGATGAGCTGGTCGCGATCTCCGCGTACCAATGGAATCGTTTCGGGGATGTCGATGTCGATGGCGACGCTTTTTTCGTCGAACAACTGCCGCAACGATGCGATCGCATCCTGCAGAACTTCCCGCAGATCAACCTCGGTCAATTGCCAGTTCATGCGACCGGTCTCGATCTTCGTCAGATCCAGGACCTGATTGATCAGGCGCGTCAGTCGTTCGCTCTCGCGGATCACGATGGAAAGGAAATGCGTTCGCTCGCTGGGTTCCAGATCGGGTGAATCATGGAGGATTTCCGAGAACGATCGAATGGAAGTCAGCGGCGTGCGCAGTTCGTGGGTGACGGTGGAAATGAACTCGTCTTTCAGCCGGTCGAGTTCCCGCAGCCGGTTGTTGGCTTCCCGCAGTTCGGCCGAGGCCGCTTCCAACTCCCGCGATTGCTGTTCCAGCCGGCGGCTGTATTCGATGACCTGGGTGCTCTCGTCGAGGATGGTCATCACCTCCTCGATGCTGAGCACCTCGCCCATGACGATCGAAGAGATCATCACCCGGGCCGACGCCGCGCCGATCGCGCCGGCCAGCAAGCGTTCGGTGTAGTGAATCAGGCGGGAATCCGCTTGCAGCGGATAGCCGCCGCGATCGCGAGCATAACGGTCGAAGACTTCGCTGGCGCGCGCGGGACCCAGGAAGCGGGCTAGCAGATCGTACAGCTCGG
>JAHCKI010000005.1 GCA_026125865.1 Rhodospirillales bacterium | reverse complement strand
GGAGAAAACCGATCAGGATCAAGCTAATCCTGCCGATGATTAACGTCGGTTCGGAATCGACAAGTGTCGCGACCCCTTGGAATATTTGAAGTAACTGAATGTCGCCCATGGCGCTACTCCGCGCCTAGGAGATGGTCATCAGGGGCTGACCGGCGTCAACTGCGTCACCAGCCTTGACATGAATCTTGGACACGGTGCCGTCGTGGTCGGAAACGATAACCTGTTTCATCTTCATGGCTTCGATAACGGCTACTTGGTCACCGGCCTTGACGCTGTCCCCTTCCTTGACCGTGATTTCGATAACGACACCCCCCATCGGGGCGGTCTTGTCGCTAGCGCCAGCGGCGGCAGGTGCGGGTGCTGCGGCCGGCGCCGCCACGGGAGCCACCGGCGCGGCCGGCCGCGACGCGGGTGAAACCATTCCCGGTGCCGGATACATGGAGCTCCCGGCGTCCTCCGTCACATCTTCCACGATGACGTCATAAACCTTACCTTCAACGGTGATCTTCAAATGTTTTGCCATTGGTCTGTCCCTTGAAAAATTCAGCCCTTCTGAGGCGAACGCTTGATCATACGAGCAGTCTGATGGATGGCTCGGCCAGTCGTCTTCCAGCCCACGCCTTGATCCACCTCACCGATGTAGATAAGGCGATGCGCCCCGATCGCCGTGTAAACTGCCGCGGCAATGGCAGCGACGTGCTTCGCCGTTTCGTCCACCGGCTCAGGTTGCGCCGCCACGGCCACGGATACCGCCGCCGCTGGCGCCGCCGCCGCAGCCTTGGCCTTAATCTTGGCTTGCATCGCCTCCAAGACCTGGACAACTGCCCAAATGAGAACGGCCGCCGCGAGAGAAACGACAATCGTCAATGCGTAGCTGAAGAACGACGTGACGATGCTGTCTCCGACAGTAACCGCTGCAGTCCCTTCCATAGTTTTTCCCTTCGTTTCGTAACCGCCACTAACTCTTGGTCGGATTGCGTTTTCCTATCGCAAACCTTTACAGCGGAATGTTTCCGTGCTTCTTCGGCGGCCGCAATTCCCGCTTGTTGAGGAGTTTGCGAAGTGTCATCGACAATATCGAGCGCGTACGCGATGGGTCGATGATATCGGTCACATAGCCGCGCGCCGCCGCGAGATACGGTGAGGCGAACTCCGCCCGATACTCGGCGACCAGCTCGGCCCGCCGTTTGGCGGCATCCTCCGCATTCTTCAACTCGTTGCGATAGAGGATGTTGACCGCGCCATCCGCTCCCATGACCGCCACTTCGGCGGTGGGCCACGCATAGACCACGTCGGCGCCGAGATCCTGGCTGCACATGGCGAGGTAGGCACCGCCGTATGACTTACGCAGCAGCATGGTGATTTTCGGCACCGTGGCGCCCGAATAGGCGAACAGCATTTTCGCGCCGTGACGGATAATGCCACCTCGTTCCTGCTCGATACCGGGGAGGAACCCGGGCACGTCGACAAGCGTCGTGATCGGAATGTTGAACGCGTTGCAGAAACGAATGAAACGAGCGCCCTTGTCCGACGAATCAATGTCGAGGCAACCTGCCTTTTCCATGGAGTTGTTGGCCAGGAAACCGACAACGACGCCTTCAACCCGACCGAAACCAACGATCATGTTTTTGGCGAAGCCGGCATGAACCTCAAGAAATTCGTTGTTGTCGACCAGCCTCAAAAGGATCGCCCGCATGTTCATCGGCGCCGATGGGTCCGATTCCACCAGCTTGTCCATGCCGGTATCCTCGCCCATGGAAACGGCAGGTGTCGGGCGGTGCGGCGGATCGTCCGAATTGTTGGAGGGGAGGTAGCTCAGCAACTGCTTGGTGATGTCGAGGGCGTGACGGTCGTCCTCGGCCACGAAATGCACGTTGCCACTGACCGTCGCATGCATAATCGCGCCGCCGACTTCCTCCATGCTGACCTCGCGCCCGGTCACCGCCTTGATCACTTGCGGACCCGTGATGAACAGCTGAGCGTTCGACTTGGTCATAATGATGTAGTCGGTCAAAGCCGGTGAATACGCGGCGCCACCGGCGCACGGCCCGGCGATGATCGAGATCTGCGGCACGACGCCCGAGAGAATGACGTTGCGATAGAACACCTCGCCATAGCCGGAAAGCGCATCGACCCCCTCCTGAATGCGCGCGCCGCCCGAGTCGGCGATGCCGACCAATGGCGTGCCATTCTTGAGAGCGTAGTCCATTCCCTGGACCATCCTTCTGGCGTGCATGTTACCGAGAGATCCGCCGAGGACCGTAAAGTCCTGGCTGAAGGCGGTAACCTGACGACCATCGACATAACCGGTGCCAGAGACGATACCGTCGCCCGGGTAGTCTTCCTTTTCCATCCCGAAGGACGTGCACTTGTGCTTAATGTAAGCACCGATCTCCTGGAATGTATCTTGTTGGAAAAGGTACATGAGTCGTTCACGAGCGGTCATCAAACCCTTGTCGTGACGTTTTTTGGCCTTTTCCGCACCGCCGCCTTCAAGAACCTTCTTGCGACGTTCCTTGAAGTTTTCGAGGATTTTTGCGTCGAGAGGCATGGTTGTTCACGATCCTCCTGGGTGGAGCCGACGCCGACGCCTCGGTCCACATGTCCCATCCATTCGGCCAGACCGACCGGTACCGGAAACGATCCTTGGTGCCACACAATTGCCGCATTGCACAATCACGACGACGTGTGGCCAACAAAGTCCTGAAGGCATCGCCCCCCGGGGCGGTCTCGACCCCACAAGGCTACGGAAAATAAGGCGGAAGCGGTTAGCTGTCAAACGAAACCCACGATCGGAACCGGGGAAACAACAGTCACATCCGCTGAATCCGGGGCATGGCGCGTTCAAACGATTTTTTGCGCGCGCGAACAGTAATCGAAACGATTTTTCTTTCAGGTATCAACCGGCAAACGACCGCAATCCGCTCCCGGAGATCGCATGGGCGCGCCGAATCGAGAGCATTTGCGCTAGCGGCGATGCCGGCATATGCCATTGAATGAACGACTCCACTAAGCATTTAAGTAATTGCCTGGAAAGAATAACACTTTGGGGTTACCGCGATGCCGGCCCTACCGCACATATTTTCATAGGGTGCCTAGCCCCATACGGGTCGATCATGTGTGTACCATCTTCCATTCTGCGAAGAACCGCGGAAATCCTAGGAAAACTGCCAGGAGAACGCCGAGTTTTGGCTTGACTCACACACCGATTACAACCTTATAAGTGCCGCGGTTGAACCGGCGGAATGAACCTCGAAAAAGCACCTTTGAGGAAAAGCACAGGACATCGCGGGGTCGGATCAATCGGAACGGTGATTCAACATCACCCGGGGAGTAAAAAAATCGTGACGTTTCGTGGGGTCAGAAATGGCATGCTGGTACTGTTAAGTGGTTCAACGCGACGAAGGGATTCGGATTCATTACACCCGATGGGGGGCGGCGACGCGTTCGTTCATATCTCCGGGTACAGCGTTTCGGGGATGGATCGTTTGACCGAAGGACAGCGAGTCATTTTCACCCTTCGCGAGGAAGCCAAAGGGCTGAAAGCGGTCGATCTGAAACCGGGTGAATGAGGCTTGGCAATCGCATGGTTTGAGCGCCGCCACCAAGCTTGGCTTATTTTTCCGGCAGAATATCTTCGTCACTGGTTAGCTTGAGGCGCACGTGAACAACGCTCGGGTCGTCGACGTTGAAGTGCTGCGAGAACTTGAAGGACTCGCACACCTTCAGCATCTGCTTGTTCTCGCGCAACACATCCCCGAAGATCTCGCCAATACCGCGCGATCGGCTGTAATCGATGATCTTTTGCATTAACAGTGGGCCAAGCCCCTGACCTACCATGTCGCTGCGGATCATGATGGCGTATTCAGCCTTCTCTCCATCGGGATCGGCGCTGATGTGAACACAGCCATAGACGGTCGCATTGCCCGCCGCTCCCGGATCCGCCAGCACCAACGCCATTTCGCGATCATAATCGATCTGGGTCATGCGCGCCGCCGACACATGGGACAGCGCGCTCTTGGGCGCAAAGAAGCGCATCCGGATGTCCTCCGGCGACATCCGCGAGAAAAGGTCTTGGAACGCCGGTTCGTCCTCCGGCCGAACCGGTCGCAGAAGGATCGTACTGCCATCGGGTAGCGACAGGATCTCCTCCAGGTTTTTCGGGTATGGGCGAATGGCCAGTCGACTGGCAGCCGGCGCATCGCTTCGGCGCACGCGAACGCGCGCATCGAGGGCCAACACGCCGAACTCGTCGGAAAGCAACGGGTTGATATCCAGTTCCGCGATCTCGCCAAAATCGATGACCAATTGCGAGACCTTGATCAATGTCAGCGCAATGTCGTCGAGAGCGGCCGAAGGACGGTCACGAAACCCCTTGAGCATCTTATGAATACGAGTACCACCCATCAGGTCATGGGCAAGGCGCATGTTGAGGGGCGGTAGCGCGAGGGCCGTATCGCCTCGAATCTCCACCGCTGTTCCGCCGTGCCCGAACAGGATGACGGGACCGAATTGGCGGTCCTCGATCATGCCCAGTATGAGTTCATACGCACCCGGCCGCTCCACCATCGGCTGAACCGTAAAGCCATCCACGACGGCATTCGGCGCCACTTCGCGAACCTTCTGGAGCATGACTTCGGCGGCATCGCGAACCGCGCCGGGAGACCGCAGGTCGAGCGCCACCCCACCGACGTCGGACTTATGGGTAATGTCATGGGACAGTATTTTCAGCACCACCGGGACGGCGAACTTGGCGGCGGCCATTGCCGCCGTTCGTGGGTCGGGAACGATCTCCGTCGTGACCACCGGAATTCCATAGGCCGACAACACGGCTTTGGCCTCGGGCTCCGTCAGCCACTCACGGCCGCCGGCGAAGTTTGCGTCTATCACTCGGCGAACCGCCTCGGTGTCGGGCTCGAATGACTCCGGCACGGATTCCGGCGTCTCGATGAGCGCTTCCTGATTGCGGTGGTAGTTGACCATGTCCATGAACGCACGGACCGCGCGCTCGGGGGTGTAGAAGGTCGGGATGCGGTGTTCACCGAACAGGCGCCTGGCCTCCCGCGGCGCGTTCTCGCCAAGCCAACTGGTCAGGACGCACGCCCGGCTTTTGCCCAGGGTTTCGATCACGGCCCGTGCGGCATCGGTGCCGGAAGCGATGGCAACCGGACAATTGAGCACAAGAACGGCATCGGCGCCGCGATCCTTGAGTACGATCTCAAGCGCCCTTGCGTAGCGCTCCGGTGGCGCGTCACCGATAATGTCGATGGGATTGGCGCCCGACCAAGTGGGCGGCAACACACTGTCAAGGGCAGCGATCGTTTCCGCTGAAAGTTCGGCCAGAGACCCACCGTAATCGGCGAGCGCGTCGGTGGCCATCACCGCGACACCGCCGCCGTTGCTGACGATCGCGAGGCGATCCGATTTTGCCTTGCGCCCCATGCCGAGTGTTTCGACGGACCCGAACAGACCGCCGATATCATCCACCCGCAACATTCCGGCGCGGCGGAAAGCGGCGTCGTAGACCGCGTCAAGGCCGGCCATGGCGCCGGTGTGCGAAGACGCGGCGCGAGCGCCGGCGGCGCTTCGGCCGGCCTTGATGACGATGACCGGTTTGACGCGCGAAGCCGCGCGCGCCGCGGACATGAATTTGCGAGCGTGGGTGACCGATTCGATATAGAGCAGAATCCCGTGGGTGCCGTGATCGTAGGCCAGATAGTCCAGCATATCGCCGAAATCGACGTCGCTCATGTCGCCAAGCGATACGAAATGCGAGAAGCCGATCCCACGGGCGGTGGCCCAGTCCAGAACCGACGTCACCATGGCGCCGGACTGGGCGACGAAAGCCAAGTGGCCGCCAATCGGCTTTATGTGGGCGAAGCTGGCATTGACGCCGAATCCGGGAATCATGACGCCGAGACAGTTCGGTCCAACGATGCGCATGGTGTAGGCGGGCCGCGCCAGCACATGGCCTGACGCAATTCGTTCTTGCTCCTGTCGCTCTCTTCCCCAAATCCCGCCGTGATGACAATGGCGCCTCGCGCTCCGCGCTCCGCGAACGAGGCAATCAAACCCGGTACTGTCGGCGGCGGCGTGGCGATGACAACCAAGTCGGGGCATTCGGTAAATTTTCGGCATTCGCGTACGTCAGCAATCTCCTTCGATGGCCTTGTGTTTCGCTGACCGGCATGATCGGCCCATCGAAACCGAAGTTGAAAAGGTTAGGGCGAGAACGGCGCCAACCGATGAGGGTTCCTTGCTGGCACCGATCAAGCGATCGACGTGGGCTTGAACAGATAGTCGAGATTGCGGATGCTCACCGTTCGCGTGTCCTTTGGGGTCTGTTCGACTATTCCAATGCATAATCCACAATTGGAGCACAGTGACGATTTCCGGCTGTTTCTTCAAACCCGATCCGCGTTGCTGCCGTTCAAGGTCGTTTGTTGAGCGATCTGAAGAAATCCTGCGCTTGAGGGTGTCACTGGGATCAACATCTCTTCATACTGTATTTACCGAACACCCTGGCACGTTTGCACTTAGAATTGCCCCAATTTGGGCCCTTGCGCTCGAACGACGAATTCGTACTCTTCCGGCTCGATCGATCTGATGGAAGTGCTCGTGCTTAAGCACGCATTGTTCGGCTTGTCGTTGCTGATGGCAGTTGGCGTTGGTGAGGCTCGGGCCGACACACAAGTCGCCAGCGTTGGTCTCGGAAGCCGTGATGCGGTGACCAAGGTTCTGGTCCTCAAGGGCGAGCGCCGGTTGCTGCTTCTCAATGGTGAAAAAGTGCTGCAGTTATGTCGTCGCGTTGGGGCGGGACCCCATCAACCCAAGATGCACCAAGGATGGTCAAATGCCGGAAGGCGAGTACACCATCGATTGGCGCCAATTGAACAGCCAGTACTATCGTGCCCTGCATATTTCTATCCCAATCGCCAAGACGTCGAACTGGCGCGCGATATGGGCGTGCAGGCCGGGGGAATGATCATGATCCACGGTCAGCCATCCCAATTCGATGTAAGATATCTGAAACTCGAACACGACTGGACGCAAGGGTGCATCGCCGTCAGCAACGTGGTAATGGACGAATTGTGGTCCTCGGTTCGGGACGGAACACCGATCGAGATACGTCCTTAGGGGGCTTCGAGGTCAAGACATGTGTGACCGCTTGCGCGATAGTGAGGGAGGCATTACGTTCCTGCGGTCGCTCAAAACTATCGAATGGAGCCACCGATTTCGTGTGGTAGTTAATTTTCCCTTTTGCTCAGGGGGTTAGGTTCAGGTCACCTCATTGTTATCCACTAGAATGGTAAGGAGAACCCGGCAGATTCGCCTGAAAGTCCTTTCGGTTGTTGGCATTTCCATGCTCGCGTTGGCGCATCACAAAGCGACGTCGACCAACTCCGTACGGGAAGTCAACGCCCTTCGCAGCGACGTCACGGCAATGCAGCAGGAAGTCCAGGCTTCCCGCGATTCATCCATGCGTGCGGCCGAGGCCGCCGAGCGCGCGGCCGCAGCGGCCGAGGCCTCGAACCGCATGTTCAACAAGTCTCTGCGCAAGTAGTCAAAATCCGTTCTCGGGCGGCGGCTCCAAAAGAAGCCGCCCGTTCCGGGGCGGGACGGTCGCAAGTTCCTCCCCCGGCGAAATGCCGCGCGGGGAGTAGACTTATCAATTCAAGAGAAACTCTTTGAAGAGAATTTTTCTGGCTTTCGCGGGCCGGATACGCTGATTGATGATGCTCAAAAGGTCTTCGCGAAGCCGGTCTGATCCCGCCCTACCCATGAGATCATCACGTCTATAGTCGCGCAAATGCAGTTGCAGTGAGCTGATGACACTGTCCTGGTGCGCGATGAGTTCGGGCAGGTGTTGTTGTGCGATTTCGACGAGAATAGATAGCCTGAGATAGGCCTTTCGCCCTGGCGCGCCCGTTAGGTCCGCCATGATTTCCGGCATTTCGTGCAGAACGATGACATCAAGGTCGACGGTCACTTCCTTGCCCGCCTGTTGCGACGCCCACTTCCAATAGAAGAAACCGCCAAAACCACTGAGGACGACAGCCACAGCCGCCGCGGCAATGAGGGCGCGCTGTACCTTCTTGTCGCGAACTTTTCCGACAAGACATCGCCATTTGGCGGTGGGTTGCGTTTCCGACGCTTGCCCGTCCCCGTCACCGACGTCTTCCGTTTCGGCGGCGGGCTGTTCTACATCGGGCGTTTCAGCGCCGGGGTTGGCGTTTTCGCCGGAAGCGCTCTTCGGCGCTTCGGCCTCAATAACAGAATCGGACATCGTCTCTTCGTCGAATGCGGTTACAAATCAAACACTGTCATCCGAACGCGAGCACTCTTCTACCGTCCTAACTATCCAACGTTCTCGGTTGATCCGAGCCTTTGCTTAGAAAATTCCGATCAGGTATCCCCGGGACTACGCAACATTTTCTTTACCTCGCCGACGTGACGAGTCTCCTCAGAAATCATCTGACGCGCGTATTCCTCGAGCATGACATTCCCACCCTCGACAAGGGTGAGGAGCCGATCATAGAGGGCCAAGGCTTCCTCTTCATGAGTCAAGGATTCCTCAAGAATAGTGCCGATATCGTGCTTTTCGCTTTCAAGGAGCTTGCCGATGCCGAGGGACGGATGTCCATCGAAATGGGTGACCAATTCTCCAGCCGCTTGGGCATGCAACAACGATTCGTTCGCCTGGGAGCGCAACCATTTGACAATGGGAATGCGACTGTAACCGAATACCATGAATGAGTAATGGGTGTAGCGGACGACCCCCGCGAGTTCCGCTTCCAGAATTTGATTGAGGACCGCGACGACGGCTGCCGTGTCGATGTCTTTGTTGGTCATGGAGACCCCCGAACGCGTTGAAATGCCAATTCACTGCGTATCAGAAAGAGATAGCCCGCGCAACGCACCTTACATCACTCATATTTCATCGCGCGTTCGGCAACAGCCTTTAGAGAATGCTTACTTGTGTTTCGGGCCGCTGTTTCAGTCGGTCTCGGTTGAGCCGGATACACGCGCCCGAACTGCTGCCGCCGGACCGTCGATGATGGTGTCGAAATGATCGCGGACTTGTTTGGCCGTGTCCGCCATGCGCTCGGCCAATCGTCGGAAATCGAGGCCCAATAGACCATCCATTACTTGTTGCAGTGCCCGTGGCGCGTCGTCGGCACCCACGGCCGATACGGGGCCATGCCAGCTCAGCCGAATACGGCCTTGCACCGCCTGCCAAAGACGAAGGGCGGCGAGCAAGTCGTCGGCGACCGCGTCGGCCAACAGTCCTGCGTCTCGGATCGCCTTTAACGCGCCCGCTGTGTTGGTGGACAGAATGTCGGGGTGCGCATGCCCATCACGTAGCTGCAGATACTGGGCGATGAACTCCACGTCCACCAGGCCGCCGCGCACATGCTTCACTTCCCAAATGGAGTCGGTGTGATGCTCGGCCTCCATGCGTGTCCGCATATCGGACACATCGACGACCAGGGCATCGGGGTCACGCGGCGCCATCAGGACGTCGCGGACTACGTGTTCGACGTTGGCGACAAGTTTCGGCGGACCGTCGATGACGCGGGCGCGGGTCAGCGCCATGCGCTCCCAAGTCCACGCCTGCGTTCGTTGATAGCGATCGAATGAATCGAAGCTGACGGCAATGGGGCCGGCCTTTCCGGAAGGGCGAAGCCTCATATCCACCTCACACAGGACGCCTTCGGACGTTGGCGCCGAAATGGCGTTGATCAGGCGTTGGCTCAGGCGGGCGAAGTACTGGGTGGCCGATAATGGCACCGGCCCGTCCGACAAATCGCTCTCTTGGGGTGTGTCGTAAACGAAAATCAGATCGAGATCGGACGTTGCCGTCATTTCTCGGCCACCGAGCTTGCCCATGGCGATGATCGCCATGCCGCAGTCGGCTATGCGGCCATGACGCTTTGCAAACTGATCCAGGACATGCGGGTACAAGCCCCGGACAGCGACTTCCGCGATATCGCTCAACGCCGCAGTCTCGTGTTCGATTTCGAGGATTCCGCGAAGGCTCTGAACACCCACCTGGAACCGTCGATCGTTGGCCCAACGGCGGCTCGCATCGAGAAGCGCTTCGTGTTCAGCGATCCCCGCCAATACGCCTTCCAACTCCCGTGCCAGTTGCTCGGCTGGGGGCGGAGGATCAAAAAAGTTACCGATCAGAACACCCTCGAGCAGCCAAGGTCGACGACTGAGGTGATCGGCCAGACGCGGCGCGCCGCCAAGGAGTTCGGCCACCAGATGCAACAAATGCGGCTGGGTGTGAAACATGGAGAAGAGCTGAATGCCGGCGGGTAACGCCGCGAGGAACTTGTCAAACGCCAACAGGGCGGCATCCGGATTCGCGGTGTCGGCCAGAGCCTTCAACATCGCCGGCATCAGTTCCGTCAACAACTCGCGAGCGCGGGTGCTGCGCATGGCCCGATAGCGGCCGTGGTGCCAACCACGAACCGCCGCGTCAACCACATGCGGATTGCGAAATCCAAGTTCCTCGATCGTTCTGAGCGTCTCCGGATCGGACTCACCACCGGTGAACACCAGATTGCCGCCAATACCCACTCCCACGGACAGCGCTGGCGCTTCCTCAAACAACTCCGCGTAGTGAGCTTCGACCGTGCGAAGGTGGGAGACCAAATCTGCTTCGAACGTCTCCGGATCGGCGTATCCGAAGAAGGTCGCCAAGGCACCAAATCCCTTGGGGCTGTCGGGCAGAGAATGGGTCTGCTCGTCGTTGATCATTTGAAGCCGGTGTTCGAGACGACGCAAAAAATCGTATGAGTGGATCAGTTGATCCGCGGTTTCATGCGAAATTTTGTTGGCGTCGGCGAGTGCCGTCAACGATTCGACGGTACCGCGAAGACGCATTCGTGGAATTCGCCCACCCCAAATAAGCTGCTGCGTTTGGGCGAAAAATTCGATTTCGCGGATGCCGCCACGACCCAGTTTGATGTTGTGGCCATTGACCGCGATTCGTCCGCCGCCACGGTGGGCGTTGATTTGGCGCTTGATGGAGTGAATATCCTGGATTGCGGCGAAATCCAGATTTCGTCGCCAGACATACGGTGTCAGTCGTTGCAGAAATTCTTCGCCGGCCTCGTGGTCGCCGGCAACGGGGCGCGCCTTGATCATCGCTGCGCGCTCCCAGTTCTGGCCCAAGGTTTCGTAATACAGCTCGGCAGCCAGAACCGAGATGGCCACCGGTGTTGAACCCGGATCCGGTCGCAGCCGAAGATCGGTTCGAAAGACATAGCCGTCGGCCGTACGCTGGTCCATGATTCGAACAAGTCCGCGCGTCAAGCGCACGAAATGGTTCTGCAGCGCATCCGGCTGCGTCGTCTCGATTCGTTCCGTGTCGTAGAGGACGATAAGATCGATGTCGCTGGAATAGTTGAGTTCGCGCGCTCCCAACTTTCCCATGCCGAGGATGATCAATCCCGAGCCGCGTTCGGGATCGTCGGCAAAGGGCAACGAGAAAACCCCACGGCCCGCGAGCTGACTAAGCAAGTGAGCCGCGGCTACGCCGAGCGCCGCTTCCGCAAGGTCCGAAAGGGCGCTGGTCACCGTTTCCACCGGCCACGCACCCGCGATGTCGGCAATTGCGGTTGTCAGGGCCATCCGCCGCTTGGCGATTCTCAGTGCGCGGGAAGGATCGGCGCCGGTCAGTGATTCTCGTCGTACATCGTCAATTTCCGCCATGATCTGGTCGCGCATCCGATCCGGCCCGTCGCATAGAAGCGAAACGATGAACGCCGGCTCTCGCTCCATGGCAGAGGCAAGGAAAGGACTGTTTCCAAACACGGCTTGGAACAAGCGCTTCGTCGGCTCCGTGCGCGCAAGGCATTCGGCCGTGTTCCGCATTTCCACGTCATCTATATTTGCCGCTGATTCGAGCCATCGTTCGATGCCGACCCGCGCCATTTCCTGATCGCCGGCTCGCGGCAAATTCTGAAAAACAAGAACATCGGCTTGTTGGGATGTGGTCACAGACAGATCCGTTAGCCGTCAAATACAATTGTTCATCCGTCGCGAATTCCAGCACACTGATGTTCGCGGAGTTGCTGGTCAAGCCGCGACCGTGAAAAAGGTATGCAATGGTTCGACCGACGATCCGGGTTTTCCTTCGCTTCCTCGCGGCGCTTGCCGCCGGCCTCCTCGTTTTCTCGGGGTTCGCCGCCTGGCGATTGTCGCAAGGTCCCGTTTCCCTGTCGTTTCTGACGCCCGTCGTCGAGAAGGCGCTCAACAGCGGCAACCGATCACTGAATCTGCGGTTGAGTGACACGCGTATCTTCTGGCAGGAAAGTGAACGAAGGCCCACCATTCGCTTCATCGATGCACGGGTCGTCGACGCCGATGGCGTAGAATTGGCGCGAGTCCCCCAGCTCTCGTTGACCCTGAATACGCGATCCTTGATTAAGGGTGTCATTTCTCCCCGCAAAATCACTGTCTACGAACCGCGATTCCACATTCACCTCCGCGACAAGGGGTATGAAATTCACCCTGCCGACAGCTCCGCATCGCAAGATTTGATCGATCGCCTTGTCACCGAATTTTCGTCTGGTTTTGGTGATGACGCCAAAGAACCCAAGGGCGTGACGAGCGATGGTCTGGATGGCTTGGAAACCCTGGAAATCATCGATGCGGCACTGTTGATCGAGGGCGATGCCAACACGCCACCGTGGGTTGGCTCGGTTCGTCGCGCCCGACTATGGCGAACGGGTGACGTGGTCAAGGTCGAGGGTGCGCTTGAGGCCGACGATGGCGCCCTCCATGTAGGGGTTGAGGGAGAGTACGACACTCCGGGCGATCGCCTGGACATGACCATCAATGTCGCCGGCCTGCGTCCAGCGACGTTTTCGCGTGTCACCCGCCATTTAGCGTTTCTGGAAGCCGTTGATGTCCCGATTTCGGGAACGGCGGCGCTGTCCATGGGCTCGGGTGGAGCCTTCAACAGGCTGGAATTCAACGTGTCCGGTGACTCGGGCCATTTGGCCTTGCCGGCAGCCATGGCGACCGAACTCGGACTGTCCGATTGGGCTCAACGACTTCCCGTTGAAGGTTTCACGTTGCGCGGACAATACGATGGCGAACACGGAGGCCTGAATGTCGAGCTTGACCGCTTGGACGTTGCCGAGGGCGGCGTGATCGCCATGCCCGACCCGATCGATCACGACCTGCCGCTCCATTCGGTTCGAGCCCGGGGCCGCTACAACGTTGACAGGGATAGCCTAGAAATCGCAGCTCTGGAATTCGACCTCAACGGACCCAAAATCTCCCTTTCCGGTACGTTCGACTCCATTCAGGCTGCGCCATCGGGGCAAATCCACGGTTCGGCTCAAGATCTGCCCGTCGCTGATATCCCTCTCTATTGGCCACGCAACCTGAGCCCCAATCCATACGATTGGATCACCACCCATCTCGCCGACGGCGGCATAAAAGAGGTTGACTTCGATGCCAGCGTCGGAGCCGACGACGAAGGGAATCCGGTACTCCAATCGCTGAAGGGAGCAATGTCCATTGCGGGTGTGACCGTTGACTATCTCCCGCCTCTCCCCAAGGTTCGCGACGCCAGCGGGTCGGCCACCTTTGATATGGAGAGTTTCACGATCACCGTCACACGCGGCGAAGCCAATGGTGTCACCGTCACGGACGGCACGGTCGCGTTTCTGGATCTGGATACCGACACGGAACTCGCTGCCCTCGACGTCACGATGCACGGCACGCTGCCAGACATTTTTCGCCTGATCGATCACGAGCCACTCGGCTACGCCCGCGAAGTCGGGATCGAACCGGATGCGACCCAGGGCACCGCATCCGTTGCGCTGTCGCTGCGGTTTCCCTTGCTCAATGACCTGACATTGAAGGAAACGGAGATCACGGCGACCGCGAAACTTCAGAACGCCGGTCTTGATAACGCGGTGTTGGACCGCGACATGCGCGACGGCGATCTCGCCCTCCGCATCGATCAGAGAGGCCTCGACATCGAAGGCCGAGCGGCCATTGAGGGAATAAGCGGCACGCTCAAGGGCCGCGAGAACTTTAACAGATCGGGTGATTACCAGCGCCGTTTCCAGGTCATGATCCCGGAAACAGATCTGTCCCGGCTGCACGATGCCTTTTTCAAAGGAATCGCATTACCCAAAGCCGTTGCCGACGGCGCCGTTCGTACCACCATTAAATTGACCGAGTTTTCAGACAACAGCGGCGAAATCCAAGTCGGCATCGATTTCGCCGCCGCGGCCATCGAACTGCCGGTATTGGGATGGACGAAGGTCGTCGGAGATGAAGCGCATGCCGATATTCAAGGCCGAATTGATGCTGATGGGTCCGTTTCGATCCCTCGGTTTGAAGTGGTTGGAAACGATTTGAGCGTGATCGGTCGTGCCGCGCTCATGCCGGCGAGTGGGCTCGAGCAACTGGAATTCCGACGCATTAAATCGGGCAGAACCGATGCCGGCATGACGCTCACCCCTTCGCCCGATGGCTCGCTCACCGTACGCATTCAGGGCAAGAGCCTAGACATCAACCCGTTTTGGGACCAGCTCGACTCCGGCCTGTTCGATGGAATGGACGCGGCAGAGAGCGGTCGTGATATTGCACTGAGTGCAAACCTGGATCGATTGTGGTTGGCCCCGGATCGCCGCTTGAACAACGTCGTTGCCGCGGTCGAGCGCCGTGGTGACCTGTGGACCGACGCGCAGATTGGCGCGCGTTTCGATGACGGCAGCCGTATAACGGCGAAACTCGATCGCATTGACGACAGCCACCGCGTTATCGCCGCGAATGCCGACAACGCCGGAACGGCACTGGCAACGCTGGGCATTTTTTCCAACATGGAAGGGGGGCGGATGACCCTCGATGGGGCGTTTGATGACACCCATCCAAGTCATCCGATGAGCGGACGCTTGCAGGTCAACGACTATCGTATTCTCAAAGCCCCTATGGTGACGCGCATCCTGAGCGCGGTGGCGCTCACCGGTCTCAGTGACGCGCTGAGCGGCAACAGCTTGACCTTTTCCAATCTGGTGGCCCCCTTCACCCTGACCGACCAGACCTTGCGGCTTGAGGAGGCGCGCGCGACTGGTTTGTCCATCGGCTTCACGGCAAATGGGTCCGTCGATCTCGACGAAGATCAGATCGACATTTCCGGAACGGTCGTGCCCATCTATTCCATCAATGCCGCTCTCGGCCGCATCCCCATCGTCGGCGATCTATTGACCGGCGGCGAAAAAGGCGGAGGCATCTTTGCCGCCAACTTCAGCTTGACCGGGTCGCTCGACAATCCCGATGTCTCCGTCAATCCGCTTTCGGCCCTGACCCCAAGCTATCTACGCCGAGTGTTCGGATTCCTCGACAGCCTCCCCAAGGGCGAGGTTCCACTCGAACCCCAAAGCGACGAAAGCCCGTAGTATTCAACCAGCCGAACGCGTCACGAGGACTTTGCATCGCTCAAATCGAGGGCGAGCACATGGGCATCGGACGATAGTTCGGTGCGGTCACCATAGTAGCCTCGCCGCGTTCCCACGATGCGAAATCCGAACCCACCGTACAACGTCGTCGCGGCAATGTTTCCGTCCGATACCTCGAGAAAGACCTTGTTGGTTTGGTTTTCGGCGGCGTGGTCCAGGGCGGTTGCCAGAAGTTCACGGGCGACGCCCCGTCGACGAACCGCCGGCAGAACACCGAACGACAGAACTTCGCACTCATCGGCGGCGATCCGGCACATGATGAAACCCCAGGGCTCGGTGTCAACGCCCAAACCCGCGTCCTTGGCCGCGACGACGCAGAAGACACCCGACATGCCCAGAAGATCCGCGATCGCCGACCGACCCCAAGCTTCTTCGAAACATCGCCGCTGCAATTCGGCGACCGTGCTTGCGGCCTCAGCGCCGCGAAATTCCAATCGGACCTGCCTGGGGGTCATGGCCGACGGCGACCACCTGCGATCGGACGTTTCGCCGACGGCTTTCGCAAATACATTGGAGATGGTACCGGCACGGCTACCTGACCGTCCCAGCGCCGAGCGGCGAGGTTGGCCACTTGCGCCGCATCGGGGTATCCGGGCACCGAAGCAATGTGGGCATCCATTCCAGCCGCGGCGAGGCATTCCGCGGTAGAACTGGCGGCATCTCCGGCCACCACAACCGCGGGGTACGGTATCAATTCCGCCGTTTCCTCAATCGCCACGACAACCGATTCGGTCAATGGTGCACCATCCGAGGCGAAAACCTGAGCGAACACGTCGTTACGTTTTGAATCGATGACCGCGAGCACACACCGCCCCACGCGCTCTTCCGGCGGTACCGCGGCGGCGATGGCTTCCAACGTGTTCACGCCGATGCAAGGGAGCTTGGCCGCCAGCGCGAGACCTCGAGCCGTCGCGAGACCCACACGAATGCCGGTGAAGGCGCCCGGCCCCACGGTGACCGCAAGACAATCCAGGTCCTGGTAACCTACGCCCGCCTCCGCCAACGTCTCCGCCAGCATCGGCATGAGTGTTTCCGAATGGCCACGCTCCATTGCGGACAGCCGCCGCGCCAGAAATTGTCCGTCGCACCACACGACCGTGGAGCAGGCGACGGTCGCGGTATCGAACGCCAGAATTTTCACCCCGGCGCTCCAATCACGTTCGAACGGAATTTTAATGACCGGCCGTCACAACACTTTGCACGCGTCATCGAAGTCGAGACGTGGGCTGCGGGGATACAGCTTCTCCGGATCACCATGGCCGATGTTGCACAGGAAGTTGGATCGAATCGTGGTGCCCGCGAAAAACACCGCGTCCACCTTGGCGCCATCGAAGCCGGACATGGGGCCGCAATCGAGGCCGAGAGCCCGCGCGGCCAAGATGAAGTACGCCCCTTGCAGCGTCCCATTGCGAAACGCCGATTCACGCGCCAGAGCCTCATTGCCGGCGAAGCCGGAGCGGGCATCCATGGCCGGAAAAAGCTCCGGCAATCGGTCATAGAAAGCGAGGTCGTAACCGATGATGGCCGTCGCTGGGGCCGCCATTGTTTTCTCGACGTTGCCCGCCATCAGGCACGGTTTTAGTTTGGCCTTCGCGTCCTGTGACAGCACGAAAACAATGCGGGCCGGACTACAGTTGTAGGCGGTCGGCCCCATCTTCGTCAGATCCCACAGTGCGCGCAGCGTCTCGTCGCCGACTTTCTCCCCTCGCCAGCCATTGTGGGTCCGGGCCTCGCGAAACAGGAGATTCAGGGCGCGGTCGTCGAGCGATTGGCTCATCAACTCCATCCTTCGCTAAACGGATCGAACCTCGACGATTTCGGGAACGTAGTATTTCAACATGTTCTCGATTCCGTGCTTGAGCGTCGCTGTCGAGCTTGGGCACCCGGCGCAGGCACCCTGCATGTGCAAATAGACGATGCCGTCCTCGAAGCCGTGGAAGACGATGTCGCCGCCATCCTGGGCCACCGCCGGCCGGACCCGCGTATCGAGGAGATCCTTGATCTGGGCCACCACCTCGTCTTCCGCGCCCTCGCCCGCGTCAGCGTCGGCGGAATCCGCAGTCATCACCAGCGCACCGGACGCAAAGTGATCCATGATGGAACCGAGTATGAAAGGCTTCATCGTTTCCCATTCGTGATCGGGCATTTTCGTTACGGTGATGAAATCATGCCCAAGGAATACGCCGGCGACCCCGTCGATCTCGAACAACCTCAGCGCCAACGGCGATCGCATCGCCTCTTCGGGTCTGGCAAAATTGGCGGTTCCCTTCGTCATCACTCCGCAACCGGGAAGGAATTTCCACGTCTCCGGATTTGGTGTCGCTTCGGTTTGTATGAACATGTTCGCCTCGATTTCCCTTTGATCGTCCAACTCAACGCAATTTGTGTTTCTTGCCCCGGCCACTGCTAACAAATGGCTTAGGATCCAGCGGAGTTCAAGGTCACACCGCCGCTACCGCCAAGCAAGCGCCCCTGAACTCGGTAATCCCGAAGTGCCCGGGCTACGCGTCGAGAAACCCGACCGCTTGGTAGATTTCCTTGAGAATGGGTTGTGCGATCCGCTCGGCGCGTTCCGCGCCCATCCGTAAAACGCCATCGACATACGCCGGATCACCCCGCAGGCGGCGCACCTCGTCGAATATCGGTGAGAGCGACGATACGGCAAGGTCGGCCAGTTCGGACTTGAAGTCTGAGAAGCTCCAACCTGCAAATTTGGCGCACGTATCGTCGATGCTCGAATCCGCTAGTGCCGCGTAAATATTGAGAAGGTTGGTTGCTTCGGGGCGGCCGGTAAGCTCTTCGAGCGTCGATGGCAACGGCTCGGGATCGGTACGCGCCTTGCGGATTTTCAAGGCAATGGTGTCGGCGTCATCGGTCAGGTTGAGGCGCGAGTAGTCGGATGGATCTGACTTGCTCATCTTATTGCCGCCATCCCGCAACGACATGACCCGCGTCGCCGGTCCCAGTATCAGAGGCTCGACGATCGGAAACAATTCGACGCCGAAATCGTTGTTGAACTTCTGCGCGATATCGCGGGCCAGTTCGAGGTGTTGTTTCTGGTCATCGCCAACCGGCACATGGGTGGCTTTGTAGAGAAGAATGTCCGCGGCCATGAGGTTCGGATAGGCAAACAGGCCAACCGAGGCGTTTTCACGATGCTTGCCGGCCTTCTCCTTGAATTGGGTCATCCGGTTGAGCCAGCCGAGACGCGCGACGCAGTTGAGCACCCACGCCAACTGGGCGTGACCGGGAACGTGACTTTGGACAAAGAGCACATTCTTTTCGGGGTCGACGCCAGCAGCAATGACAGCCGCCGCGGTCTCGCGGGTGCTGGCTGCAAGTCCTTGCGGATCCTGCCAGACCGTAATTGCATGCATATCGACGACACTGTAGATGCATTCGTACTCGTCTTGCAGCCGGACCCAGTTGCGGATCGCGCCCAAGTAGTTGCCAAGGTGCAGGTTTCCGGTCGGCTGAATGCCTGAAAAAATACGTTTCATCACGAACAGGAATTGTTGGAAGGATGGTTGTTCCGCGCGTTATGGCGATTTCGCCGTGAACGGTCAAGTAAGGCTCAAGCGTTGCTGCATGCGGCTCAGGGTTCCTTCGCGCGCAACATGCCGCGCACATCATCCATTCCGGCGGCGCCGAACATCTGTGCCGCGAAGGCGAACGTCCCCATTCCGGCGGCGACGATCGCGACAAGCGCCGCCACCTTGTGGATGGAATCGCCGGCCAGCCAATCCCCCAAACCGCCGAGCACTAGGTACAGGACAACCGCCATGGCCATGGTCGCGAAACCTATTCGCGGTAGGCGGCTCTTGATCCGGCCATCGAAGACCAGATGGCCGCGTCGATGGAGAATGAATGCCAGCATTCCGGCGTTCAACCAAGACGACACCGCGGTGGCGACCGCGATTCCCACATGCAGCAAAGGCTGCATCAGCATCAAACACAGCGCCACATTGATGGCCATGGCCGCCGTCGCGATTTTCACCGGCGTCGCCGTATCCTCGCGGGCGAAAAACCCGGGGGTCAGTGCCTTGATCAGAATGAACGCGGGCAAACCCGCCGCCATCGCCGTCAATGCGGCGGCGGTTTTCGAGGTTTCGACCACATCGAACGCGCCCCGCTGAAACAACACCATGACGACCGGTTCCGCGAGCACCATCAGCGCCGCCGCGGCCGGCAAGGTGAGAAACAGGGAGAACTCCAAAGCTCGATTCTGGCTCCATCGCGCCGCCTCGTCATGACCGCTGCGCACCTGCCGCGACAACAAGGGAAGGAGCGCCGTACCGACCGCGACGCCGACGACACCCAGCGGCAGTTGCACCACGCGATCGGAATAGAAAAGATACGAAACGGAGCCCGACGGCAACAGCGACGCGATGACGGTGTCGATCACCAAATTGATCTGGTAGATCCCGGCACCAATCGCCACCGGCAGCGCACGGCGCATCAACGTCCGCACCTTCGGCGTCATTTTTGGCCACCGTGGAGCGAGGCGAACATCGGCGGCTCGACAATTGGCGAAAAGCCACGCCAACTGCACCATGCCGGCGATGGACACGCCCCATGCCAAGGCGTGCCCCGGTGTCGGCATCATCGGCGCCAACACAAGGACCGCCGTGATCAAGCAAATGTTGAGAAGGATCGGTGTGGCCGCCGCCGCCGCGAATTTCCCCAAGGAATTGAGAACTCCGGCATACAACGAAACCAGGGAGATGAACATGAGGTAGGGAAACGCGATACGGGCGAACAGCACGGTTAAATCGAATTTTTGCGGATCGGCCGTGAACCCCGGGGCGAATACCAACATGGCTGTCGGCATGGCGACTTCCATGATCCCGACAAATATCGCCAACGCCCAAAACAATACGGACAACGCCTCTTCGGCAAACCGTCGCGCGGTGTCACGTCCCTCCGTTTCGGTCAGTCCGGCGTACAGCGGAACGAACGCCGCCGTGAATGCCCCCTCGGCGAACAGCCGTCGAAATAAGTTGGGAAACTTGAAAGCAACGAAAAAGGCATCGGCGATGGGGCCGGCGCCAAGCGCACTGGCGATCAGAATGTCGCGCGCAAAACCGAAAACCCGGCTGACCATGGTCAGTCCGCCGACGGTCGCAATGGATCTTAGAAGCTTCACCGCGCGGTCTCGTCTTCTATTCCGCTGCGGCTATTCAGCCGCCGCCGGTTTCGGTTTTTTCGTCGAGGACTCCTCGGAAGGCTTTATCGCCTGCAGGAGCCCTTTTTCGATTCGCCACAGTTTGGCCCGGTCTTCGACTTTCAATCCAAAAACGTCCTTGATGTAAAAGACATCGACGACTCGCTCGCCATAGGTTGAGATATGGGCGCTGGTGATTTGCAGCCCCAGATCCGTCAATGTCGACGTGACATCGTGCAGGAACCCCAATCGGTCACGTCCGTTGACCTCGATGACGGTGTGGGTTCGACTCGCTTTGTTGTCGAAAAAGACCGCTGGGGGCACATCGAAGACACCGGTACGGCTCGGCAATGCATTAATGCGAACGGTTTCCAGTTCGCGCGCGGGGTACAATTGCCCGGATATGGCAGCCTCAATGAGGGACCGCATTTTCTCGACGCGCACCTCCGGCGCATACGCTTCGGCGGCGCGATCCTGCACACGGAATGTGTCCAGTGCCATGCTGTTGGCGAGCGTGGAGATCTTGGCGTCAACGATGGAAATGCTGGTCAATGCCAAGGCGCCGGCCAAACGCGCGAATAGTCCGGGGTGGTCCGGCGCGAAAACAGTCAGTTCCATGACATCGCGTTCCGCGTCCTGGCGTGCTTCGACACACAGATTGCGGCCTTCCGCCTCCGCGCGCCGCATCATGTCGAAATGATAGGCTTGCGTGTCCGTATCGAACGCCAACCAGTAGTCGGAATACCCGCGGGCAATGAAAGTTTCGAGCAGTTCCGGATCCCAATCCGCAAGGCGATGGCGAAGCTGTTCCTTCGCCCGCTGAACCCGTTGCGTCCAGCGTTCGGACGGTTGTCCGCCTGCCATCTCCATCTCTTCGAGGGCCCGGAAATAGAGTTCGCGCAACAGCCCCGCCTTCCAGGCGTTCCAGATACCAGGGCCGACCGCGTTGATATCGACGCTGGTCAACACGAACAGCATCCGCAAACGTTCCGGCGACTGCACCAAGGTCACGAAATCGCTCACCGTTTTTTGGTTGTCGATATCGCGCTTAAACGCCGTTTGGCTCATCACCAAATGGTTCCGAACAAGCCATGACACCGTCTCGGTTTCCCACTCATCAAGGCCGAGGCGCGGGCCAAGATGCATTGATATCTCGGCGCCAACCTCCGAATGATCGCGTTCGCGACCCTTGCCGATATCATGAAGGAGCACCGCCAGGTACATCGCCTGGCGTGATCGGATTTCGCCGATGATCTTGCTGGCAGAGGGATGAGGCTCTTTGAGTTTCCCCTGCTCGATGCGGTGAAGAATGCCGATGGCCCGGATGCTGTGCTCGTCGACGGTGTGAACGTGATACATGTCGTATTGCATCTGGGCGATGATGCGGCGCAATTCGGGAATAAAGCGGCCAATTACGCCGGACTCATTCAGTTTCCGGAGCGTTGTTTCGGGATCTCGGACCGACGTCAACATGTCGACGAAAAGCCGGTTGGCGTCAGGATTGGCCCGAACCTCGCCATTGAGCAAAATCAAGTTCTGGTTGACGAGGCGAAGCGCACGCGGATGCACGTCAACACCGAAACGTTGCGCGTCATAGAACAGGCGGAGAAATGTGACGGGATCTTTCGCAAACGCATCCGCGCTCGCCACCGTCACGCGATCGCCATCGAGTTTGATGCCGGGAGAGGTTCGTCGCCGGAAGGAAAACGACGGCAACCGGAACTTGCTCTTGGATTTGTGCTCCTCCTCCAACACCGAACACAGTACGCGCGTCAGGTCACCCACGGTCTTCGTTATCAGGAAGTAGTGCCGCATGAAGCGTTCGACGCCACGCTGCGGACCGTGCTGACGGTACCCAAGACGACTGGCGATGATTTCCTGAACGTCGAAGGTCAGGCGTTCCTCGGGCCGTCCGGTGACGTAGTGCAGATGACAGCGCACCGTCCACAGAAAGGCCTGGGTCTGGCGGAAATGCCGCGCATCGGCGAGCGTGAAAACGCCGCGATCCACCAATTCCCGCATGTCCTTGACCTGATACAGATATTTGGCGATCCAGAAGAGAGTCTGCAGGTCGCGGAGACCGCCCTTCCCCTCCTTGATGTTCGGTTCCAGGACGTAACGGGAATCGCCCATTCGCTCGTGACGAGCATCGCGCTGCGCCAGCTTGGCCTCGACGAACGCGGGACCGGTCTTGGCGACGACGTCGGACCGGAAGCGGCGTTCGAAATCGACGAAAAGGGACTTGCTTCCCCACAGCCATCGGGCTTCGAGCAGACTGGTGCGGATGGTGAGATCCTGTTTGGCGAGACGCACGCAGTCGGCGATGGATCGTGTTGCGTGCCCGACCTTGAGCCCCACATCCCACAGCATATACAGCATGAACTCGATAAGCCGCTCGTGGTGTGGGGGCGGCTTATCCGGAAGCAGAAACATCAAATCGATATCGGAGAACGGCGACAGCTCAGCCCGCCCGTAGCCACCAGTGGCGGCGATCGACATTTCCTGATCGGCTGGCGCGGCGCCGGGAATGACGTATGCAGTCGCAAAGTCGTACAGCGCGCGAACCAACTGATCCACCAGGTAAGCGTCGGCGAGGACCACCTCGGCACCATCAATGCCATCGTGTTCGAAGCGATGACGGATCTCGCCGACACCTCGGTAGAGGGCCGCCTTGAAGATCTGCAGGAAGTTGCCGCGCGTTTCGTCCGAATAGGCGGTCACATCCGCTTGCTCTTCGAGTTCGCGGATGAGCGCCTTGCGGTTAATGATCGCACGCGGATTATGAACGGAATACATGCAGCCTCCGGACCTTCGCTTCAAATAGATCTATCGGAATTTGGAGGAACGCAAGCGCTTCGATGAACGGCTCTGCTCACCTTCTTATATAGGGAGCCAACCCGATTACAATCATCGTTTGCAGTCAGCCCCCTATTCGGCGGCGCTTTGGGTTATACGAAACACCGGTTCGACCCGGCGCAAGTCTGCAAGAGGAATGTGACAGGCGATGATGTGGCGATCGGCACATTCCCGCCGTGAAGGCAATTCATTGTCACAGATATCGCCGATCTTTCGCTGGCAGCGGGTGGCGAAAGGACACCCCCGGGGTGGATTCAAGGCGGAGGGGACGGCGCCTTCCAGTACGATCTGGCGCTTTTCGACGCCGGGATCGGCGATCGGTACAGCGGACAGCAGCGCCTCGGTGTAAGGATGATAGGGAGGCGCGAAAATCTCTTCCGTCGTTCCCCGTTCCATGATCTGGCCCAGGTACATGACAACGACGCGGTCGGCGAGGTAGCGCACCACACTAAGATCGTGGCTGATGAACAACAGCGTGGTACCGTGATCGCGCTGGATATCCATCAACAGTTCGGTTACCGCCGCTGCCACCGAGACATCGAGGGCGGAGATGGGCTCGTCGGCGATGACCATCTTGGGGTTGCCGGCGAACGCTCGGGCGATACCGACTCGCTGCTTCTGGCCGCCGGAAAGCTGGCGCGGGCGGCGTCGGTAGAAATCACGCGGCAGCTTGACCGTATCCAGGAGTTGATGCACTCGCTCCCGAACCTTGGCCTTATCCCTTTCC
>JAHCKI010000049.1 GCA_026125865.1 Rhodospirillales bacterium | reverse complement strand
GACATTCTGGCCGGCTTGCACCGCGCCATCATCCTGCGCGCCATGTCCATCATCTCGCGCTCCGGCGGCGTCACCAACGAGTTCACCTTCACCGGCGGCGTTGCCAAGAACGACGCTGCCGTGCGGGAACTCAAGAAGCTGATCCGGGACAACTACGGTGAGGTGACGATCAACATCGACCCGGATTCAATTTACACCGGTGCACGGGGCGCCGCGGAGTTCGCGCGGCGCGCCGGTGAGGCGGAAACCGCGGAGCGCGCACTATGACGATCACAGCAGGCATCGACGTCGGTACCGGCGCCGTCAAGGCCGTCGTGTTCGAGACCCACGACGGCGAGAGCGCGTGGCTCTCTCGGGAGACCCTTCGCATTCGCCAGCGCGACCCTTTGCAACTGGCCGAGGAAGCGTATCAGCGTGTGGTGACGGACGCGGGACTACCGCAAGACGATGTCGCCGAGGTGGCGACGACCGGTGAGGGTGAAGGAGTGCCGTTTAGCACCGGTCACTTCTACTCCATGACCACCCATGCCCGCGGCGCCATCTAATTGGATGCCGAGGCCCGCGCCGTGCTCGACATCGGAGCGCTGCACGGGCGCGCTGTTCGCATCGACGAACGCGGTAAGGTACTGAACTACAAAATGACGAGCCAGTGCGCCTCGGGGTCGGGTCAGTTCCTGGAGAACATCGCCCGCTACCTCGGCATCGCTCAGGACGAGATCGGCTCGTTGTCGAAGCAGGCCGACGCGCCTGAGAATGTCAGCTCCATTTGCGCGGTCCTCGCCGAGACCGACGTCATCAACATGGTATCGCGTGGCATATCGACACCGAACATCCTCAAGGGTATCCATCTGTCCATGGCCGGCCGGCTCGCCAAGCTGCTGAAGGCGATCGGGGCCGCCGACAACACGGTCATGGTAACCGGTGGCTTGGCGCTGGACGAAGGTCTGGTGGCGGCGCTAGCCGAGGAAATCGAAAAGGTAAAGGGTGTCGACGCAGTAATCCGCACCCACAAGGATTCGGCCTATGCCGGCGCCATCGGGGCGGCGTTGTGGGGCGCATTCCGGCACGACAAGCTGGCCCGCTTGGGCCAACTCCGGCAAGCCTCCTGAAACACCTGCAACAAGCCGCGACGACGGTCAGGCGTTTGCCGCGACCTCGTCGCTCAAGGGAACCGCGCTGTCTTGCTGGCGTCGGACCAGACTGAGCATGGTGGCGACGGTAATCGAGCCGAGCGTGGCGCGGGCGATGTCGTCGATTTCGTCGAGTACCTGGCCGAGTGCCTGACCGGCCTTCGTCCCCTCGCCGAGCCCGTCACGTCCGCCGCGGTCGGCAATGTCCTCGAACAGTTGAACGATATCGAGCAGCGTCATCCTCCTGGCGTTGCCCGAGAACTGATAACCGCCGCCCACACCGCGAACCGCGCGGACAAAGGAGGCGCGCCCCAAGGTGTGCATGACTTTGGCGAGATGGTGCGGTGAAACGCCGAATCTCTCGCTGATCTCCACAACGGAAAGCTGTTTCTCCGGCGCGGCGGCTAGCTCCAGGATGGCGAATATTGCCAGTTGGCTGGCGATCTGTAGCTTCAAGATTCACGCTCCTACGGCTGGTCGAGCCGCTTTTCGAGTTGCAGATAGGGCCCAGCCATCATTCCCTCACTGCGGAAGAACGTCATGTGAAGGAAGTTGTCGCGGGCGACCATGGTCCGCAGGGTGTTTACCCCGGCGCGAACGAACTCGTCCGCGAGGGCTTCGAACAGAACCGTTCCGACGCCTCGAAGCCTCGTCCCAGATAGGACCGAGAGCGCAAACACCCAGCCGCATGGCTCCGAGCCGAACTCCCACGCCCGAATCTCACCGATCGTGAAACCGACGATGCGTTCGCCTTCCGCCGCCTCTCCCACGACGGCGACAAGGAAAAACCGTTCCTGCAGGCGGCGTTCTCCGTAACGTTCGAACGCATCCCGCCAGTATTCAGGCTTGGCAAGACCGGTCACCGCTTCATCCAGCGCAATCACGTCCTGAAGGTCGCGGGCGCATGCGCGGCGTACCAGGATGCCGGAGGATCTGGTTCCGGCAGCGCCTTCCGCCGATGAGGTTTCCATCATGAGCATACCCTTCGAGCACACTGACCGTTGGTATTAGATCAGTTGGCCGCTGTCCACATTGAGAACCTGACCGGTGATACACCGTGCGCTATCGGAAACGAGGAAGAGCACGGCCTCGGCAATGTCGGATGATTCGGGCAGATGATCGAGCACGGCTTCCGAAAGCGCCCGCTCGCGAAATGCCGCCGGGAGCGCCAGTGCCATGTCGGTCATCACCATGCCCGGCGCGACGGCATTGACGGTGATACCCTTCGGACCCAGTTCCCGCGCGGCAGTCTTGGTCAAGCCGATGAGTCCGGCCTTGGCCGCCGTGTAATTTGCCTGACCGAATTTGCCGCGTACCCCGTTGATCGAAGTGATATTGACGATGCGCCCGCCTTTCTCGGCGACCATTCCGGGCACGGTGGCGCGGATCATGTTGAAGGCGCCGGTAAGGTTGACGGCAAGCACCGCGTTCCACTCGTCGTCCGACATCTTGGCGAGGGAACGGTCCCGGGTAATGCCGGCGTTGTTGACGAGCACGGTCGCCGGCGAGGGCAGCGCGGCGACAGCCCTGCCCACAGCATCGGAATCGGATACGTCGACCCGATGAAAGGTGTGGGGAGCAGGCGCCGCCGCGACGTCCGAACCCTCCGGAGCCAGATCGAACACGTGAACGTCGGCGCCGGCTTCCGCGAGGCGATCGGCGATGGCGCGTCCGATACCCCTTAGTCCACCCGTGACGATCGCCGCCTGCCCCGTTAGATCGTACGCGCTCACTCTCAAATTCCCTTGACGAAAGCAAAATAGGTATTAAGGTACTGTAATATGACTTTAGCGCTCGCCGGTTGGAGTGTCAACGGCACGTCCGGTCGGCGGCGGAGCAGGAACGGGTCGGAGCAGGGATGGGTTGATGACGAGCAAAACCGACATCCACGTGAGGCCGCTTTCCCCCGATGATCTGGGTTCCGTAGTCAGCATCGACCGCAAGCATTCCGGATCCACCCGCACCGCGTTCTACGAGAAACGTTTGCAGGCGGCCCTCCGCAATCCAAAGAAATTCGTCTACGTCGGCGCCTGCCGAGGCGACACGCTCGTCGGCTTCGCGTTGGCCCGCCTCGAGGGCGGTGAATTTGGGCGAGAAACCTCCGTTGCCGCGCTTGACGCCATCGGCGTTGATCCGGACCATGCCGGTTACGGCGTCGCTCGGGCGCTGATGGCCGAATTGGACAGCGTTTTGTCGCACAAAGGAACCAGGGAGATGGGAACCCAAGCCGATTGGACCGACCACGACCTGTTGCGGTTTTTCGCGGCATCCGGTTTCCGCCACGCTCCGCGCATCGTTCTTGAACGCGTGGTCTCTCCCTTCGACGAATAGCGGATTTCAGCGATGACACGGCGCAGCACCGTTTACCAAAACATCCCCGTTCACAAAGTCGCCGGCATGTCCGAAGAAATCGACTACAGCGTCCCCATTGACGACGATTACGGTGCCCTCAATCGGGACCGAATTCCCGTCCGCTCGTTGCAGGAGTCGGACTTGCCGTCCCTCATTGCCATTGACCGGCGCGTGACCGGTGTCGATCGGACCCCCTACTACGAGACCAAGGTCGCCGAGGTGCTCTACGAGACCGGCGTGCGCGTCTCATTGGTGGCCGAACTGGACGACCGCCCGGTCGGGTTCGTCATGGCGCGGGTGGACTTCGGCGAGTTCGGGCAGACCGAACCGGAAGCCGTTCTAGACACCATCGGCGTCGACCCGAACTACATAAATCGAGGCGTGGGCGTCGCCCTCATGTCCCAACTGATGGCCAACCTGACGACGTTGAGGGTCGACAGGGTACGTACACAGCTCGATTGGAACGATTTCCGACTCCTCGCATTTCTCGACCGCTGCGGCTTTCGGCCATCCCAGCGCATCGCCTTGTTTCGGGAAGTCGCTGCTCCATAACAGGTTTTTATTCCAGCGCCTCAAACCCTCAATCGATCTTCATCCCTCAATCGATCGTCGCATCGGTAATTGTGAAGCTGGTGGCGCGTTCGATCTGTTCCGCAGTGAGAGGAACTGTCTTGCCGGTCTCCAGGCTGGCTTGAACCGCCGTCACATCGCTGGTGGCGACAAGGGTGCCGTTCTCCACATCGAACATGCGATGCAGGAATCGCAGATGCTTCTTGCCGACGGCGATGAACCCGCTGCGAATACGGACGAGTTCCCCGCCACGGAGTTCGCGCACGTACTGGAAGCTCTGACGGACCACGGCGATGCGTAAACCCGCAGCCTTGACCGTACGCGGCGTGAGACCGATGGCGTGCATCAGAAACCATGTGGCCTGGTCGAAGCGTTCGATATAGAGGCGCGAGTTCATGGTCGCCTCGGGATCGTACTCCGAGGCCATGATTGCGCCGAGGAAACTGTCGATCCAGTTGCCGTCTTTCCCCGACAGCTCGTTCATTTCGCTCGCTGTTTCGTGTCTGGTCTAAATGGAGGCCGACCGTCGTCGGCGCTAACACTTTCCATCATCATAGTTTCAAAGGGAAGGGCAGCAAGGCAAAAATGGCGAAGGAAAAACAGATGCCGGCTTGTTGGCCGATCGGGCGTGTCCGTCCCTCAAATTCAGCGAGCGGTTGCTGCGATTTTTCCAGCCAGATCGGCGAGCGAAGGCATGCAACATACTGCATGTTGGGCGCAAGTTCCTTGTTGCTACAGGCCGGGCGCGAATGATATCTTCCGCTCGATAAATATATGGTGTGCCTGTGAAAAGGGGCTTGAAAGCCGCGCGCAGGGACGGGGAAGCAAGCGTCGTTCACAATCGAGTTCAAGGTCCTTTGCGGGATCACCCGAATGTGGACGCGTTCGAGTAAAACCAATGCCGAAATGGCCGCACCAACCAGGAGGAGAAAACGTCAATGGCTGTCCCCTATCATCGTACGACGATCACGCGCCGACAAACCTTGCGTTTAGCCGCGGCCGGAGCGCTCGGAAGCGTCCTTCCGACCCGGATCGCCTTCGGCCAAACCGCGAAGGTCCGCATCGGCATCCTGCTTCCCTACAGCGGTACGTACGCGCGCCTCGGTAACGCGATCACCAACGCCATGGAGTTGAAGTTCGCCGAACTGGGTGGAAAGCTCGGTGGACGTGACATCGAGCTCATCAAGGTAGACAGCGAGGCGGCGCCGCCCAAGGCGACGGAACTCACCACCAAGCTGATCAATCAGGAGAAGGTCGATATCCTGGTCGGCCCGGTGCATTCCGGCGTCGCCATGGCCATGGCGAAAATTGCGCGGGAAGAAGGGACCTTGACCATCGTCCCCAATGCCGGCGCCGATCAGATCACCGGCCCGCTCTGCGCGCCGAACCTGTTTAGAACGTCCTTCACCAATTGGCAGCCCGGGCATCCCATGGGCAAGGTCCTGCTCGACGAAGGCAAGAAGAACGTCGTCACCTGTTTCTGGAACTACGGCGCCGGCCAGCAATCGGCGGAGGGGTTTAAGGACGGCTTCGTTCCCCATGGCGGCACCATCGTCAAGGAGATCGGCGTTCCGTTCCCGCAGGTTGAGTTCCAGGCGGCGTTGACCGAAATCGCCGCGTTGAAGCCCGACGCCGTCTATACCTTCTTCGCCGGCGGCGGCGCGGTGAAATTCGTGAAGGACTGGCACGCGGCCGGTCTATCGGGCATCGAACTCGTCGGTGCCGGTTTCCTCACGGAAGGCGTCACCGAGGCCCAAGGCGAGGCCGCCGAAGGGCTGCGTACGACCCTTCATTATGCCGACGCCCTCGACAATCCGGCGAACTTGAAATTCCGTGAAGCGTACTTAGCAAAGTTCGGTAAGGAAGCCGACGTTTACGCCGTTCAAGGGTACGACGCCGCCGAATTGATCCATGTGGGTCTGGAGGCCGTGCAGGGCGACACCAGCGCCAAGGCGGACATCATCAAGGCCATGGAAGGGGCCGAGTTCGACTCGCCGCGCGGACCGTTCAAGCTTTCGAAGGCCCATAATCCGGTTCAGAACATCTACCTTCGGCGCGTCGAGAAGGGGGTCAACACGGTGATCGCAACCGCGTACGAGGGACTTTCGGACCCGGCAAAGGGCTGTAAGCTGCTCTAGGCCGGGCCACCGATCCATCACGGAGGAAGACAGCCCCATCCCGGGTTCTCCCGGGCGGGGGCTGCCCGTACGAACACAGGCCGCTCGACATGCAGCTAATACCAACGGTCGAAAATATTACAATAGGTCAATATTTCCGATCGTTGGTATAAGAGATCCCGGCAAATGGACGTTACGCTGTTCCTCCTGCAAACACTGAACGGCATCCAACACGGGCTCCTGCTGTTCCTGGTCGCCAGTGGGCTGACGATCATCTTCGGCATCATGGGCGTCATCAATCTCGCCCACGGCTCGTTCTACATGATCGGTGCGTACCTGGCGCTGTCGCTGACCCAGTGGACGGGCAGTTTGTTCGGTGCCGTATTGCTCGGCATTCCCATCGCGATTCTGCTCGGTCTCGCCATCGAGCGGTTGTTCATCGTGCACCTTTACGATCGCGACCACCTGCAACAAGTTTTGCTCACGTTCGGCCTCATTCTCATCTTCAATGAACTGCAATCGATTGTCTGGGGCGATGATCCGCACAGCGTGCCGAAACCTGCCATGCTCGCGGGCTCGGTGCCGGTCACCGAAACGCTGAGCTACTCCACCTACCGCCTGTTCTTGTCGGTGGTGTGCCTGGTTGTGGCCGGCTGCCTCTACCTGGTCATCCATCGCACCCGCCTCGGTATGCGGATGCGTGCCGGCGCCTACAACGCCGAGATGGTGCGGAGCCTAGGCATAGACACCCGCCGCCTGTTCGCCGTCGTGTTCGCCATCGGCGTATCGCTGACCGCCTTGGCCGGCATCATCGCCGCGCCGGACCGCTCCCTCTATCCGGGCATCGGCGAACAGGTGCTGATCATTTCATTCGTCGTCGTCGTCATCGGCGGCATCGGTTCGGTGAAGGGCGCCTTCGTCGGGGCGATCCTTATCGGCCTCGCCGACGTCTATGGACAGGCCTACCTCCATGACTTCCGGGGGTTCGCCTCCGCGGCCGTCTATGCCTTGATGGCCGCCGTGCTGTTGTGGCGGCCGACCGGCCTCTTCGGCAGGCGCTGACCGCCATGGTCACGATCCCGAACCGCCGGGTCGCCGTTGCGCTCGCTTTGGTCTTTGCCGCCTTGGCGGTGGTGCCCCTGGTCGGCGAGACCTACGCCCTTAAAGTGGCGACCCGAATGATCGTGTTCGCCATCTTCGCCATGAGCCTCGATCTGCTGCTCGGTTACACCGGCCTTGTCAGTTTCGGCCATGCGGCGTTCTTCGGCCTTTCGGCGTACTCGCTGCAATTGGTCTCACCGGAAAGCGAGGCCGCCAACTTGATCACCGCCCTGCCCCAATGCCTGGGCGTGACGGCGGCAGCGGCCGCGCTGATCGGCATGCTGGTGGTGCGTACGGCCGGAATCTATTTCATCATGAGTACGCTCGCCTTAGCCCAGATGTTTTTTTTCTTCTTCCACGACTCGCCGATCGCCGGCGGCTCCGACGGTGCCTACATCTGGTACAAACCGGTGCTCACCATCGGCGCCACTGCGCTGCTCGATCTCGACGGACGCGAAACCCTGTACTATTTCGCCCTCGCCTGCCTTGTGCTGTGCTACGGCTTCCTGGTCGTTGTACTGCGTTCCCCATTCGGGGAAGTGATTCAAGGCATCAGGGTCAACGAGCACCGCATGCGGGCGCTCGGCTACGACACCCGCCGCTTCAAGTTGGTCAGCTTCGTTCTGTCGGCGCTCATGGCCGGGCTCGCCGGCTTCCTGTTCGCATGCATCGACGGTTTCGTCGCGCCGCAACTGCTCGGCTGGCGGGAATCCGGCATCGGCCTGGTCATGGTCATCCTCGGCGGCATGGGCACCCTGTATGGATCGATCATCGGCGCCTTCGCCTTCATCGGTATGGAGGAAATCGTTCGCGATCGCCAGTTCACCGGTGTCATGGCCGAGCATTGGCAGATCCTGATGGGCGTCTTCGTGATCGTCGTGGTGTTGTTTCTGAAAAACGGACTAGCCGGTCTGTTTGCCGAACCACCCATCCGGCGCCCCGCCACCAAGGAAGAGCCATGAGCGGGGAAGAACCATGAGCGAGGTCGTTCTCAAGACCGAAGGCGTCTCCAAGAATTTCGGCGGCCTCTACGCCGTGAGGAATGTGTCGGTGGCGTTCGAACACGGACGCGTGGAGGTCATCATCGGCCCCAACGGCGCCGGCAAGACGACGCTGATCAACCTGCTCTCGGGCGACCTGGCGCCCACCGACGGGCGGATCGTGTATCGCGGCCGGGACGTCACTGGCCTCCCGGCCCATCGCCTCTCGAAAAAAGGCATCGGCCGCAGCTATCAGATCACCAATATCTTTCCGCAGTTCACGGTGCATCGCAACGTCTGGCTGGCGTCGCAGTCACGCCTGCCGTCTTGCATGCGCTTTCTGCGCCCGGCCGGACGCTACCGCCAAGTGGCGGAACGGGTCGATCGGGCGCTATCCCTCGCCGAGATCGCCCACCGCGCCGGCGACGTGGCCGCCCAGATCAGCCACGGTGAACAGCGCCGGCTGGAGATCGCCATGCTGCTCGCCGCCGAGCCGGACGTGCTGCTGCTCGACGAGCCGCTTGCCGGCATGGGTGCGGAAGAGACGGGCGGCATCGTCACCCTGATCCGCAGCCTGGCGCGCGATCACTGTGTCGTGCTCATCGAGCATGACATGGACGCGGTGTTCGCCGTCGCCGACTACCTGACGGTGATGGTAGGCGGCAGCATTCTCGAAAGCGGACCGCCCGATGTCATCCGCGCGAGCGAGGACGTCCGACGAGCCTACCTGGGCGACTCGTCGACGGCGGTGCTGGCGGGGGCGGCGGCGCCGTGAGCGAGGCCGTTCTCGACGTTGGCGGCGTCCACGCCCACTACGGTCAAAGCCACATCCTGCACGGCGTGACCTTCCGTCTGGCGCGCGGCGAATGCATGAGCCTGATGGGCCGCAACGGCATGGGCAAATCCACGACACTCAGAGCCATCATGGGGCTCGTCAAGCCGACACTCGGCAAGGTGTGGGTGCTCGGCACGGACATGGCGCACTTGCCGACCGATCGTATCGCGACCTTGGGCGTAGCCTATGTGCCGGAAAATCGCGGCATCTTTCCCAACCTGACGGTCCTGGAAAACCTGGTGATGGCGGCGCGGCCGCCGGTAGATGGCGGTGGAGCCGGTTGGACGCTCGAAAGGGTGTTCGACCTGTTTCCGCGCCTCAACGCCCGCAAGGACTCCTGGGGCAACAATCTTTCCGGCGGCGAACAGCAGATGCTCACGATCGGCAGAGCGCTGATGACCAATCCACGGATTCTGCTGCTCGACGAGGCGACGGAGGGCCTGGCGCCGCTCGTCCGCGACGAAATCTGGCGGGTGATCGGCGTCATCAAGGACTCGGGCATCGCCAGCATCATCGTCGACAAGAACGTCAAGCGTCTGGCCGGGATCGCCGACCGCCACGTCGTCCTCGTCAAGGGACGGGTGGTCTTCAACGGCAACGGCGAAGCCTTGATGGGCGACCCGGAATTCCTGAACCGGCACCTGGGGGTGTGAACTCGGTTGAAGGTGTTGCACCGAGCATCCACGATAGTGGCGACGCCGATGGCGGCAACGGGATAGCGCTCGCCACAGTTGCGAAAACGGCCACCGAATTAACAACAAAATAGTGAAAATTTGAAATAGTCTTTCTACCGTTTTTGTGTCCGTTGCGACTCGATTTGACCCGTTTTTGACACGGTTTTACACGGGCGAAACAGCTCTAAGATTTTGAAATCACGCAAAATGTGTCATTTTCCGCGCGAAAAATGTATGGAATTGTATGGAAAAGTATGCAAAAACTGCTCTAAGCCATTGATTCAAAAAACTTCTATTGAAGATTGTTTTGTTATAAAAAATATTCTACCAGTTAGCGCGGAAAATTTTGTCATTACGGAGAACCTGAGCCGCTCCGCCCGGCGACAGGCATCCGTCATAACTCACAACGAAAAAGGACATAAAGGGAACATAGGCATCGGGACCGAGTCGGTCAAGCTGCGTGCCTTCACGATGCACGCGTCACCCCGCCCCGACCGGCGGACCTTGGTCATCTCTCAATTGCATTTCAACGCAATCCCAGCAAGCGTCCCGTGCTAAAAAAAATGACGCCTTTTCTGATCCGAAAAATGGTCGGACAGGTGGCGAAAGGGCACTAAAAGAAAAGTGAGGCAGAAGCGCGTTACAGTCGTCAATCGCGGTTATACTCTCGTGGACATAGGATCTCATCCTGCCCCTGTTCTTCATACTCGCTCGTTGTAAGTTGATTTGCACTCACAACCGAGTGGTCGTTCCACACTGATCGTGGAACTTCGTCTCCGATCGCCTTTGAAGCCCCATGAACAAAAGCTAACGAGGCGATATACCGTGCCCGTTCTTCATTCGGTGCACGGACTACGGCCGGTTGACTATAACTACTGTACTGCCAGTGGCGGTTTCTCATGTCTACCGGCTGCAATTTCCAGATTGGCATGAACTTTCCTCCGATTAGCCTGGATATCTCACGGTAGGAAGTGCATCGACCCCAGGAAAATGAGAAAGTCGTCCTTTGAAAAAGACTTACCATATCCGGAGACGGGGTCGGATGCGAACGAAGCATATCTCCGATCAGCTAGAGTTCGAAGCGTTATATAGATGCCGATAATTCGTTCAAGGGTATCGCACAGAATACCGGATCTCAGAGAAAGCGCTTGTTTACGATCTCTGAAGAGCAAGCATTGATGTCTGTTCATCATAGAGGGGGTCTTTAAAATTCCGAGACAGCATGGCCAATGATCTTGTTAATACCTCAGGCAACGCTCTTCCGACTATATAGCCTTTGTGCTCTCTGTTTCCTTCTGTAAATGCCGTAAAGCCAACTCTATAGGCGTTCTTGTCACTGAAGATAATCCCTTTCTTCACAATGAACTTCTCGACAGAGATGATCGTCTCTCTATTTCTTTCTGGGTCGAAGAAAGAGACTTCGAAGATCTCTTCGTTTAAAGCCTCACTGATTCCTATTCCCGCATCAAACGCATCGGTACTCGTCTCAACCTTCACCCCACCGACTCGGATGTAAGAACCATGGAGGTGAATCGCCAAGC
>JAHCKI010000048.1 GCA_026125865.1 Rhodospirillales bacterium | reverse complement strand
CCTCCGTCGTCGATGGCATCGAGCAAAACAGGCTCAGGGTCATCGAAAATGGTGCCTTCGGACAGGGGACTTTTCCGTAGCAGGATTTGCGAGACCTGTCCGTCGTCTACATACACAACATCATTCAGAGCATCGAGTATCGGCTTGGCGATGTTGTCCAAATCCAAATCAGTAGCCCCGTGGTAAAAGTAAACAATTGCCACAGATACTTCGTTGACCGTGACCTCCACCCCTTGTGGTTTCAGCGCCAAGGCTGCCTTTTTCACACGTTCCGCCCATAGTCGCTTCGCTTTCTTGTTCTTGGCTTGCGAAGAAACCGGTATGCCCGCAACCGTGAACTGGTGATCGAGAGGCCAACGTCGTATCGCTTGTTCACTGCTCGCCCGATCCCCCATTCGTAACCTCGAACAACCCTCAAATCCCGCCCATGCAGAGGTATTTTACTTCCAGGAATTCGTCGAGGCCGTATTTGGAGCCTTCGCGGCCGATACCGGATTCCTTCATGCCGCCGAACGGCGCCACTTCCGTCGAGATGATCCCGGAATTGATGCCGACGATGCCGTACTCGAGCCCCTCGGCCACCCGCCACACCCGGCCGACGTCCCGGCTGTAGAAATAGGCCGCGAGGCCGAACTCGGTGTCGTTGGCGAGGCGGATGGCGTCGTCGTCCGTTTTGAAACGGAAGAGCGGCGCCAGGGGCCCGAACGTTTCCTCGCGGCTGACGGCCATCTCCGGCGTGACGTCGGCGAGGACGGTTGGTTCAAAAAAGGTGCCGCCGTTGGCATGACGTTTTCCACCCACGACAACGCGCGCCCCTTTTGCCAGCGCGTCGGCAATATGGGCTTCCACCTTTTTGACGGCCTCCATGTTGATCAGCGGCCCTTGTTCGGCGCCGTCCACGAAGCCATCCGCGACCTTCAGCCGTGACGCCGCTTGCGCCAATCCGTCCGCGAAGGCATCGTAAATCCCGTCCTGGATAAGGAGCCGGTTGGCGCAGACGCAGGTTTGACCGGTATTGCGGTACTTCGACGCCATCGCGCCTTCGATCGCGGCGTCGAGATCGGCATCATCGAAAACGATGAACGGCGCATTGCCGCCCAGTTCCAACGACACCTTCTTTATGGTGCCGGCGCATTGCCGCATCAGCACCTTGCCTATTTCGGTGGAGCCGGTGAACGTCAGCTTGCGGACGATGGGATTGGACGTGAGTTCGCCGCCGATCCCGGTCGAGGAGCCGGTGATGATGTTGAGAACGCCGGCCGGAACGCCGGCGCGCTCGGCAAGCTCGGCCAGCGCCAGGGCGGAAAACGGCGTCATGCTGGCCGGCTTGGCCACGACCGTGCAACCGACCGCGAGCGCCGGCGCACATTTGCGGGTGATCATGGCGATCGGAAAATTCCATGGCGTGATCGACGCCACCACGCCGACCGGCTCCTTGATTACGACGATCCGTTTGTCCGCTTGGTGTTGGGGAATGATATCGCCGTAAACCCGTTTTCCTTCCTCCGCGAACCACTCGACGAACGACGCCCCATAGGCAACCTCGCCACGCGCTTCCGCCAGGGGCTTGCCCTGCTCGGCGGTCATCAACCGGGCCAGGTCCTCCTGGTTGGCCATGATCAGGTCGAACCAGCGGCGCAGAATTCCCGCGCGTTCCTTGGCGGTTTTTGCCCGCCATTCCGGGTAGGCGCGGTTGGCGGCAGCGACGGCGCGCCGTGTTTCCGCCGCCCCCATGTTGGGGACGACGCCGAGGATCGAATCATCGGCCGGATTGTTCACATCGATCGTCCCGCCGGAATCGGCGTCAACCCAAGCGCCATCGATGTAACATTGTTGACGGAACAAGCTGGCGTCGCTGACGATCATCGTTTCCTCCCTCACAAGATGCGCTTTCCCGATCATGGAAGCGGTTTTGAACCCAGTAACTATAGAACGCGCAACAAGCGCTGTTAATCGCGGACACCACCGATCCAACCGCCGATCCGTTGCGAACGAAAAAACCTGCTCTCGCGCCCGCGCGGCGACATCGCTATAGTGCGCGCCGCCCGTTCCCCACCGAGACGACCTTCCATGCCGAAACGCACTGATATCGAGTCCATCCTCATCATTGGCGCCGGTCCGATCATCATCGGCCAAGCCTGTGAGTTCGACTATTCGGGCGCCCAAGCCTGCAAGGCCCTCAGGGAGGAGGGCTATCGTATCATTCTGGTCAACTCCAACCCGGCGACGATCATGACCGATCCGGGGTTGGCCGACGTCACCTACATCGAACCCATAACGGCCGGGCAGGTCGAAAAAATCATCGCCAAGGAGCGGCCGGACGCCTTACTGCCGACCATGGGCGGACAGACCGCCCTCAATATCGCGATGGAATTGCACAAGAGCGGCGCCCTCCAACGCCATGGCGTCGAAATGATCGGCGCCAACGGCGACGTCATCGCCAAGGCCGAGGATCGACTGCTGTTTCGCGAGGCCATGACCAGCATCGGCCTGTCGTGCCCGGCCAGCCACATCATCGAAACCCTCGAAGAGGCGCGAACCGTCCTTGCTGAAATCGGACTGCCCGCGATCATCCGGCCATCGTTTACGCTGGGCGGAACCGGCGGCGGCATCGCCTACAACAGCGAGGAATACGAGCGCATCGTTCTCGGCGGCCTCGCCGCGTCGCCGGTCGGTCAGGTCCTCATTGAGGAGTCGGTGCTGGGCTGGAAGGAGTACGAGATGGAGGTCGTTCGCGACAACGCGGACAACTGCATCATCATATGCTCCATCGAGAACGTAGACCCCATGGGCGTCCACACCGGCGATTCCGTCACCGTGGCGCCGGCCCTCACGCTCACCGACAAAGAATATCAAATCATGCGCAATGCCTCGATCGCGGTTTTGCGCGAGATCGGTGTGGATACGGGCGGATCGAACGTGCAATTCGCGGTTTGCCCCGATACCGGCCGCCTGGTGGTGATCGAAATGAACCCGCGGGTGTCGCGGTCGTCCGCGCTGGCGTCGAAGGCGACCGGATTTCCCATCGCCAAGGTGGCGGCCAAGCTGGCGGTCGGCTACCGTCTCGACGAGTTGGACAACGATATCACCGGCGTCACGCCGGCCTCGTTCGAGCCGACCATCGATTACGTCGTCACCAAGATCCCGCGCTTCACGTTCGAGAAGTTTCCCGGCGCCGAACCCTTGCTGACCACATCGATGAAATCGGTGGGCGAGGCGATGGCCATCGGACGATGCTTCGCCGAATCGCTGCAGAAGGGGCTGCGCTCGATGGAAATCGGGCTCACCGGCCTCAACGAAGTGCAAATCGAAGGATCGGCGGATCAAGTGCTGGCGGCGGTTGCCTCGCCGCGGCCGGATCGCGTTCTGCTCATCGCCCAGGCGTTTCGCTGCGGCATCGCGTTCGAACAGATCCGCCGCGCATGCCGGTACGACCCCTGGTTCCTCAATCAAATCAAAGAATTGGTGGAAACCGAGGAGCAGCTTCGGTTGCGCGGCTTGCCGGGCGACGCACCGAGCATGCTGCGCATGAAAGCGCTGGGTTTCTCGGACCAGAGACTTTCGGAGTTGACCCACAAGACCGTTCAGGAAGTCGAACTCCGGCGTCGCCTCCTCGGCATCGCGCCCGTCTACAAGCGGGTCGACACCTGTGCTTCGGAGTTCAGCGCGCAAACGTCGTACATGTATTCCACCTATGAAGGCGACGGCATCATCCCGCCCGAATGCGAGGCGGATCCCTCGGACCGCGACAAGGTCGTCATCCTGGGCGGCGGCCCCAATCGCATCGGCCAGGGAATCGAGTTCGACTACTGCTGCGTGCACGCGGCCTATGCGTTGAAGGAAGCCGGCTACGAAGCGATCATGGTCAACTGCAACCCGGAAACGGTATCGACCGACTATGACACCTCCGATCGCCTGTACTTCGAACCGCTGACGGACGAAGACGTCATCGAACTGATCCGCATCGAGCAATCCCGCGGCAACGTTCTCGGAGTCATCGTGCAGTTCGGCGGCCAGACGCCTCTCAAACTCGCGCACGCGCTGTCAGACGCCGGCATTCCCATCCTGGGCACCTCCCCCGACGCCATCGACCTGGCCGAGGATCGCGAGCGTTTTCAGGACCTGCTGAAGCGGCTCGATCTGCGGCAGCCCGCCAACGGCATCGCGCGGTCGCCCCATGAGGCCGAGGAGGTGGCGGCCTCCATCGGCTTTCCTCTGGTGATCCGTCCGTCCTACGTCCTCGGCGGGCGGGCCATGGAGATCATTCACGACGCCAATAGCCTCAAGCGCTACATCAACGAGGCCGTGGTGGTGTCCGGCAAGAGCCCGGTGCTCCTCGACTCCTACCTCCAGGACGCCATCGAGATCGACGTGGATGCCGTGGCGGACGGCGATGACGTCTTCGTCGCCGGTATCATGCAGCACATCGAGGAAGCCGGTGTCCATTCGGGCGATTCGGCGTGCTCGCTACCGCCGCACAGCCTTGCGGACGACACCATCAAAGAGCTTGAGCAACAAACGGCGGCGCTAGCGCGGGGACTGGGCGTCGTCGGTCTCATGAACGTTCAATACGCCATCAAGGATCAGGAAATCTACGTGCTGGAGGTCAATCCGCGGGCCAGCCGCACGGTACCGTTCGTTGCCAAATCCATCGGCATTCCCATCGCCAAGATCGCCGCCCGCGTCATGGCCGGCGAAAAGCTCAAATCCTTCGACCTCGGCCGTCGCGCCCACCTCAATCACGTTTCGGTCAAGGAAGCGGTGTTTCCGTTCCGGCGCTTCCCGGGCGTCGACATCATTCTCGGACCCGAAATGAAATCCACCGGCGAGGTCATGGGCATCGCGCCGGATTTCCGGCGGGCATTCGCCAAATCGCAGATCGGCGCCGGCGTTCGTCTGCCCACCGGGGGGACGGTTTTGATCTCGGTCAAGGACCGGGACAAGTTGGCCGCCGTCGATCTGGCCCGCCGGCTTCGGGAACTGGGATTTGAGCTTCTCGCCACAGACGGCACGGCGCGCTACTTCGAGGAACAAGGTTTCGAGGTGCGGCGCATCAACAAGGTGATGCAGGGCCGTCCCCACTGCGAGGACGCCATCATCTCGGGCGGCGTGCAACTCATCATCAACACCACCGAGGGCGCCCAGGCGATCAAGGACAGCTTTTCAATCCGCCGTTCCGCGCTTATAAAGGACGTTCCCCATTGCACCACGATCGCGGGTGCGGGGGCGACGGTCGAGGCCATTGCGGCACTGAGTGAAGGTGCCGACCTTGATGTTGCCCCACTGCAATCCTATTTTACGGGATCTTTCTAGTAACTTGTTGCAACCACTGCGCCGCCGGAACCGAATTTAATTCAACGGTTACTTGCAATGATGCGCAAGAACAAAGGGATCGATGTCATGGAACGTATCCCCATGTCACCCGAAGGGCTCAACAATCTCGAAGAAGAGCTGAAGCGCCTTCGCACCGAGGAAAGGCCCGCCGTCATCCAGGCCATCGCCGATGCCCGCGAACACGGTGATCTGGCGGAGAACGCCGAGTATCACGCCGCCCGCGAACGTCAGAGCTTCATCGAAGGCCGGCTGGCCGAGCTGGAGGACGTCATCAGCCGCGCCGAAGTGATCCATGTCAGCAACCAGAATCCGGACGTTGTCCGTTTCGGCGCCACCGTCGATCTGGCCGACGAGGATACGGAAGAAGTGGCCACGTACACGCTCGTCGGCACCTACGAGGCCGACGCCTCCGCCGGGCGTTTGTCGGTCACCTCGCCCCTCGGCCGCGCCATGATCGGCAAAGGACTGGGCGACGAAGTGGAGGTTTCCACCCCGCGCGGCGAGAAGACCTACGAAATCATCAAGATTGCCTACAAGCAGGCGTAGTTCCCCCCCCCTTCGGCAAGCCATTTCTTTTTGAAATCCTGACGAACCATGACGCGAGCAGACATACGCGAGCTGATCTCGGCGCAGCTGGACAACGTCCTCGTCGATGCCGAGTTTCCCGAACTTCCGGGCTACAGCCGAGGCAAGGTCCGTGACAACTACGACCTGCCGAACGGACAACGCATCCTCGTCGCCACCGACCGCCAGAGCGCCTTCGACAAGATCCTGGCCGCGGTGCCGTTCAAGGGCCAAGTATTGACGCAAACCGCGCGCTTCTGGTTCGAGGCCACCCGGGACATCGTGCCCAATCACGTCATCGATCATCCCGATCCCAACGTCCTGGTGGCCCGCCGGCTCAACATGCTGCCGGTGGAGATGGTCGTGCGCGACTATCTGACCGGCTCCACTTCCACCTCCATCTGGCCCATGTACGAGGCCGGCCGGCGGCACATGTACGGGGTGACATTCGCCGATGGTCTGAGGAAGAATGAGAAACTGCCGCAAACCATCATCACGCCGACGACGAAGGCGGAACAGGGCGATCACGACGCGCCCATCACGCCCGCCGAGATCGTCGAGCGCGGTCTTTTGAGCCGGGAACAATGGGACGCGGTGTCCGAGGCGGCGCTCGCCATCTTCGCCCGCGGCCGCGACATCGCGGCGCAAAACGGCCTGATCCTGGTCGATACCAAGTATGAATTCGGCCTCGACAACGACGGCCGCATCGTCCTCGCTGACGAGATCCACACGCCCGACTCGAGCCGCTATTGGCGCGTGGACAGCTACGAGCGGCACTTCGCCGCCGGCGCCAATCCGGAAAGCCTCGATAAGGAATTCCTCAGGCTGTGGATCACCGAACGCTGCGATCCCTACCGCGATCCGATCCCCGAAATCCCCCCCGAAACCCTGGTCGATTTCAGCGCCCGCTACGTCGCCCTATTCGAAACCGTCACCGGCCAACCCTTCACCCCCCCGGACCTCTCCCAATCCATCCGCGACCGCGTCCGCAACAACCTACGGGCTTATGTGCCTTACGCGTGACTCGCGGATTTCGCGATTGGGGTCAGTTAGGAGGATCGTGTCGTGGAAACCGAACACGTATTCCGCCCGAAAGCTGAATTTCGTAAGGTGTCACCTTAACCTCCCCAGCGCTCGCAAACTCCTCATCTTCGCCAACACCGTCGTCGCTCGCGGCACCCCGTGGACCGAACGTCCAGCCCAAGCTTAATGGTTGCTACCTCCTTGGCGGGATGGCGCCGTAAAGTGCGCGGATGCAACTCTTGGTGACTCTGCAGCTTCTCTTCCTCCTGCTCCTCGCGAACGGCGCGCCCGTGATCGCGAAAAGAGTTTGGGGCCGCCGCTTCTCTCATGCGCTCGACGGCGGCGTCAGGTTTTTTGACGGAGAGCACCTGTTTGGCCCATCAAAAACAATACGCGGTGTTTTTTCATCCGTCATGGCAGCTTCGGCGTGTGCGCCAATTCTTGGCTTGGAATGGAAGATCGGGGCTGTTGTCGGAAGCGCCGCAATGGCGGGCGACCTATTCTCAAGCTTCTTGAAGCGTCGCTTGCATCTACCCCCAAGCAGTCGGGCCACGGGTCTTGATCAGATCCCGGAGTCGCTGTTTCCGCTTCTCGCCTGCCACTGGATGCTGGCCTTGACAGTCGTCGATATCGCCGTTGGCGTGGCGCTCTTTTTCATCGGTGAACTCGTTGTATCGCGCGTGTTGTATAAGTTCCGCGCTCGTCGTCATCCATACTAATGATCGACATGCCATCAAGCGCACTGCAAGTGATGCAGAGTCATTTCCGGAAGGCAATTTAGTCGGACAGGAACAACGACCGTTCCGGCGCCGGCCGAAGTGTAGCCAACCATATCATGATACCTCCACGATCCGGAGCCCATGCGCCTCGGTAAGACCGAATCCAAAGTGATGGGGATGGACCCCGGGAGACAGATCTGGCCGCCGTGAGTGTGGCCGCTCAGCAGCAAATTAAAATCGGCATGGGCAGCTTGACGGTAGATCTCCGGTGTGTGGGAAAGCAGAATGGAAAACTCGTCATGCGGGACTTGAGATGCGGCCTTTTCAATGTTGTCGACGCGATAGTAATGGGCATCGTCGATCCCCGCCAAATGGATGCGCTGACTCCCGCGAATAATCGTCTCGACTTCGTTCATTAACATTCGGATACGCATTTCTTCCATGCCGGGAACCATGCAAACCGTATCGTGGTTTCCCAGGACTGCATAGACCGGGTCCTTAAGGTGCGTCCGCACCCGCGCCAAGCCGTCGAGAGCAGCATCGAATGGCCCGAACGTATTTCCTCTGAAGTCACCGGTGAGCACGCAGGCGTCATAGCGTACGGTAGGAAGAAGCTCGATCAAGCGCTGCATGGCATCGCGGCTGATGTCCACATGCATGTCACTGAGGTGGAGGATCGTAAAGCCGTCGAAAGATCTCGGGAGTTCAGGGAACTTCACATGATGGTGTCGGATTTCGATGCTTGCGGCGTTTCTGCATCCACGCCAGTAGAGTCCCGTCAGTTTGAGTATGTTTCGAATAACAGAATGAATGGAATACCAGTTCTCGATATGAAAGAAGTTGATGCCATGGCCGAAGACATGCGCTTCGTAGTCCCTCTCGATCCCAAGCCGCTGTCTCACATGCAGGCGACCCAATCGTTTCTCAAGTTTTTCCACAAGGTCTTGTGTCAAACCTGGTGGCGGCCACACTTGCTTTTTCATTTCAGGGTGGATCTTTGTTCGGGATGGATACCTGACATGCCGGCCGAGAGGCTGCCGAGGTTATGCCCGCCACGGGGCCGGCATGCAAACCCGAATGTGACGAGTTCGCGAAGGACGAATTTGCTTCAGTGTAATCCGCCGTAGGCGTTTCGGCGCCGTCATACTACCTTCCCCTGCGCTGAGTTGACGACGAAAAGGGGTTTGTTCTTAAGTTGATCTGGGTGAGGCCATGACGTCTTTGCGCACTGTTTTCATGGGAACGCCGGCGTTCGCCGTGCCCATTCTGTCAGCGTTTCTGGACGCCGGACATGATGTCGTGTGTGTCTACACCCAGCCGCCGCGGCAAGCGGGGCGGGGACATCGCGAGCAGCCGTCACCGGTGCACGCGTTTGCCGCAGAAAGAAGCATCCCGGTGTGCACACCGAAAAGCCTGAAGACCGCCGCCGCCGGGGATGATTTCAAGGCGTTGGCGGCGGATGTGGCGGTGGTTGCCGCATACGGGCTGATCCTGCCGCAAGCTGTACTGGCGGCGCCGCGTCTTGGCTGTATCAATGTGCATGCCTCGCTGCTTCCCCGCTGGCGGGGCGCGGCGCCCATTCAGCGGGCGATCCTGGCCGGAGACACCGAAACCGGCGTGACGATCATGCAAATGGACGAAGGGCTGGATACCGGGCCCATGTTGCTGTCCCGCGCCGTTGCCATCGGCGAACGCACCACCGCGAGCGCGCTTCACGACAATTTGTCCCGCGTTGGTTCCGAACTGATCGTCGAGGCTTTGGCCGGTATCGCCGCCGGCACCTTGACGGCGCGACCGCAACCGGCGGTGGGCGTCACCTATGCGCACAAGCTGGAGCGTCACGAGGGACGCCTGGACTGGTCGCGCCCGGCGGCCGAATTGGAGCGAACGGTGCGGGCGCTCAATCCATGGCCCGGAACCTGGTTCGAGCACGACGGCGAGCGAATTCGGATTCACGAGGCCGAGATCGTTCCTCGGTCGGGAGCGCCCGGAACAATCCTCGATGACCGCTTGGCCATCGCCTGCGGGTGCGACGCCCTACGACCCCTCAGATTGCAGCGCAGCGGCCGCTCACCGTTGGACTGCGATGCTTTTCTGCGTGGATACCCCATGCCCCCCGGTCGTCGATTGGACGCCGGCAACGGCGATGGCTGAGGGTGTCCAGTGAGAGCTGCGACTACTCCAGCTCGGACAGCATGGGGGCCGCGTCCTCGATGCGCTGGATCTTCTCGATGCCCTGCCGCATTTCCGTCAGCAGGAATTCCGCCCGTCGCGCCGGTCCTCCCGTGTCCTTGGTGGGAAAGAGGCGAGCCCAGGCGTCCATCTTGACGGACAGGGCGCAGAGGACGCCGCCGGTGGAGGTGTGGTGGCTTTTTATCAACCGTTGCACGCGGCGAAAGCGATCGGCCGACAGGTTGTCCCACAAACCGGATGTGGCGCGGTCAAAGCTTTCGAAGCGGCCGGTAACGTTGGCCATGACCGCGTTCATGGTTTCCTGAAGCATTCGACAGGTGTGCATGAGATTGACATCTCGACGCATCTGGTAATGCTCCTGAATTTCCACGAGTGAATCCAGGAAGTTGCTGACGATGGGCACGATCTGATCAAGGGTTTGTCGGTAATAGGATAAGGAAAGGAAAATGTCTCCATAATCTTCTAGAAATTTTGGAATATCTGTTATTTCGATTTCAAGCCTTTCCGCCATTACTTTCAGCTTTTGCAGCGCTTTTTTTACGTCTGGTTCTTTAAAAAGCACGACAATATCTTCAAATTTATCTATCGACAGATCTTCACTGCCATAGATTTGTGCAATCAACGGCCGGGTGAATGTCGTCATATACCCAGTCAATTCCCGGTTTTTACTTTCCGAAAGCCGGAGATCGTTATGATCGCTTACGGAAATGCCTGTTTCCCGAAGGAGGACGCGAAGGCTGTAGACATCGAAACTGGGAAGCAAGGCGAGTTTGCGAAGAACGGCGTGATCGGGACTCAACTGCGTTTCCGACCATCCGAACTCACGCGGGATATCTTCGATATCGATCTGACCGCTTCCCGCTTTTTCGTCCTTGAAAAGCTCAACCGTGCTATCCAAGTGCACGTTCTTGATCATGCGCGCGCGCCTAAGGGCCGGCGTTTCCAATGGAATGATCGCAAGGGGAAGGATATGGAATGAATCGCGGTCGATGTCCGCTATATTATCGAGTTGCTGATCATTCATGGATGCTCAAACCTTGGTCTCGCATTTTACCGATTGCTGACCTTTGGCAAAATCTCTCATAAGAATCTTTACGGTCGCTGAACGGGCAAGGAAATTTCCGCTCTTGAACAGCCACTCGCAATTCGATGTTCAGCGAATAAGTTGGAAATTTGCCCAGATACAAGCTCAAGATTGAATACGACGGCCGGGGATTTGTCGGGTGGCAACGGCAGACCAACGGCCTTTCGGTGCAAGAGGTCGTCGAAGACGCCGTTCGTGCCTTTTGCGGGGAGGCCGCGCCGGTGTTCGCCGCCGGTCGAACCGACACCGGTGTTCACGCCTTGGGTCAGGTCGCCCATGTGGACTTGAGCCAGGAGCACGCGGCGGATACGGTGCGAAATGCAATCAACTTTCATCTGAAACCGGCGCCCGTCGCGGTTTTGGAGGCTGAAAGGGTCAGTCCTGATTTTCACGCCCGCTTTTCGGCGACAAAGCGGGCGTATGTGTATCGGATCACCAACCGACGGGCTCCGCCCGTATTGGATCGCGGCCGTGTCTGGTGGATTCCGAAACCGCTCGATCACCAGGCCATGGCGGCGGCGGCGGCGGTGCTGATCGGCAGGCACGATTTCACGACGTTCCGCGCCTCCATTTGCCAGGCGCGGTCGCCGGTAAAGACCCTCGATCGGCTTT